>NZ_JBQSWV010000008.1:0-113955 GCF_052377495.1 Corynebacterium sp. AOP36-E1-14 | reverse complement strand
ACGAAGAGAATGTAGCCCGTGCTGATCGCGCGGCCAAGGGCGGCATCGGTGATGGTGTACCCGAGGGTCTCGTCCTTCGCCACTTCGTCCAGTCGGGCAGTCTCGGAGCGCTTTCCCGATGCTGTCCGGGACTTGAAGATGATCCAGACGACCTGCAGCAATGCGACCACGCCGGCACCGATCATGAAACCGTGAGCGACGTAGAGCTCACTCAGGTTGATGTCCCACAATGCTGGCGCGTACTGCGCGATCAACAGCCCGAATGCAAACATCAGCAGGGCCCAGAGGTTGCCGATCAGTGCGACGCCGGCTGCCGACATCGGCAAAGAAAGAAGAGAACCACCGATACCGACGACGGCACCGCCGAGGAGGATGAAAACGCGTCGACCTCCGAGGACTCCGGCGCGAATGGTCTCCGCCGAGGCGACCCCGGGCGGCCACGGGGCAGATGCCGGCATGAACCTGGAGCCGAAAGCACGGAACAGCACGAACACGTCGACCGCGACTCCGATTGAGCATCCGAGAAGCATCGGCCACACGAGTTCGGGTTGACCGAGTGCATACGGGACGGCAATGGGCGCGAGCAGTGCGTTCGCTGCTGCGAATGTCGCCGTTGAGATGGCGGTCTGCAGCAGGTTCTGTCGGTGAGGGTTCTTGAATTTGCGTAGCCCGGCGAATGACGCCCTGCCGATCATCATGGCTATGACAGCGCCGATGACGCTGGTGTTGGCGGAGATTCCCAGCGTGGTGATCAGGTGTACACCGATGATCGCGCCGAGGAGGCTCAGAAGGATGCAAAGGATGAATACGCCGGGTTCATAGGCACGGGGATGCTGTGGCGGTGCAGTAGGGGTGGCAGTGGTGTTATCTGCTGCGGGTGGGGTTTCCATGATGGCTCTTTCTCGCAGGGGAGGGGTGGCCCGGGCGCGCGTGTGGTCGCGCGCCCTGATCGCCCTATTGTTGGAAGCGGTCCATGGGGCCGTAGCGCTCGGTCAGGGTGGCGACCTCGTCAGAATCTACGAAGCTCACCTCGCCCCGGCCGAACTGTTTCGCAGCCTGAACGGCGAAGCGGGTGGCGTCGAACAGTGCGGACTCGTAGCTGGCACCCGTGGATGACCCTGGGACTACAGCCTTGGCGGTGAGCGCGACGCCCACGACCGGGGCGTCTGTGGCGACCGTCGGCTGCATGATCGAGTTGAAGTGCCTCAGTCCATTGTCGTACGGGGTGATGTCCTGCTGCGACAGAGGGAACGTCCTCGCGGGCTCGCCCGTCGCATACTCCAGCAGTGTGACCAGATCATTCGCGACCGGCAGTAGATAGCCGGCCTGGGCGGTCGGGGAGATCGCCACACCGCGGTGGTTTATCAGCCGATTTCCCTTGGACGTGTCGAAGGACAAGATCGCGTCCATTGAGTTGTCGACCTCGTGGGCGTTCATGACGTCCGAGGACACTGGGGTGCCCATGAAGTCGACGGGCTCCCTCGGAGTGATGCTCACGTGCGTGGCCACATGGGTGGTGATTACGACATCCCCGTCGAGTCGTCCTCCGGCAGCCGCAAGTCGGATGAGTCGCAGGGCCGCCGCCAGCACGACGATCGACCCGTCGGCGTCGGAGACGTAGCCGATTCGCTCCGGTTGTGCCTGTTGGGCGCCGAGCCTGCCGACCAGTCCGAGGGTCGGAGAGTTGCCTCCGGCCGATGCGCCGGAGATCCCCGGGATCGTGATCTTCAGGAAGTCGCAGAACTTGGAGGTGTCCTCCGGCTCGTCGTAGCTGACCCGTTCCACGTTGATGCGTACGCCGGGCGCGGCTGGCGCGCGGAGCAGCTCGGCGATGCGCTCACCGGTGAGCCCCGGGTCGTCCATGAGGTCGCAGACGTCCATGATTTCGCGAAGTGACATCAGTTGGCCGGTCCTTTCAGGTCGGAGAGGGGGAAGCGCTTGTTCCGCGCGAGGGTGGTCGGCTCGACACCGTGGGAGAAGACGAGTGCGTCGCGCTCTCCGAGGACCTCACCGTCGGTGCCGTCGACCAACAGGGCACCGCCTTCGTAGAGCCCCAGCACCTCCTCGGTCGGGTTGATCTCCGTGAACTCCAGCAACCTCTCCTCCCGGCTCTCGCCGTTGTGGCCCTGTGGCTTGCCGGGGATGAAGTGGGGGTTGATCTGGAAGGGGACGAGGCAGATGGAGGCTAGCGTCGGCGGTTCGACGATGGGCATGTCGTTCGTCGTGCGGATGGTTGGGGTGGCGACGTTCGTCCCCGCGCTCCAACCGATGTAGGAGGCGTGGCCGCCGCTGACCCGGTCCCGGATCGCGTCGACGAGACCGGCCTCGTAGAGACGACTCAACAGGGCGAAACTGTTGCCACCGCCGACTGCGATGACGTCGGCGTCGTTGACGGCGGCTACGGGGTCGTCGAAATGGTGTACCGAGGTCAGTTCGGCGTCTGCAGCGAGGAATGCGGGGGACGCCAGTTCCTCGTAGGCGTCGTAGCTAAATGACACTGCTGCGTAGGGGATGAAGAGGACTTTGCGGCTCGTCCCCTCCAGGATGGTGCGGAGCTGTGTGTCGGCGTGCTCCAGGTATCCCAGATTGTCCTTCCGGGAACTGCTCATGAGAAGTGCGCGAGTCATGCGGTTATTCCTTCCACGTTGAGATCGCGTCGACGAGACGGTCGATCTCCTGGCTGGTGTTGAAGTAGTTGAGTGAGATCCGGGCCATCTTCTCGATGCCGTATTCCGCGAGGATCGGGCCAGCCATGAAGTGTCCTGACTCGATGATGATGCCGCGGTCTTCCAGCGACCTCGTGAGTTGGTCTGAATCGACGGTGCGGAGGTTGAAGGGGATAATTCCCAGGCGGCGGGAGTCGTCCTCGGGGCCATAGATGTCCACGTCGCCGAGGGCGCGGAGTCGGCCAGCTGCGTAGTCCGTGAGCTCATGGACGGTCTGGTGGATATGGTCGACGCCGACGTGCTGGGCGGCCTCGACCGCACCGCCGAGGGCAAGGACGGCGGGGACGTTGGGGGAGCCCGCCTCCAGGCGCCGGGCGGTCGTGGGGAAGGTCACGTCGCCGGTGGTGGGATCGATGCTGGAGTTCCACCATCCGGCGAGCGTCGGCCGGAGTTGTTCCACGAGGGAGGAACGTACCGCGAGGACTCCCGACCCTTCGATGCCGCGTAGCCCCTTGCGGGTGCACGCGGAGATGAAGTCGCAACTCCAGTCGTCGAATCCCAGGGGGACGATGCCGAGCGACTGTGCGGCATCGACATGGGTGAGGACTCCGCGGGCGGCGGCGACCTCGCAGATGTCGCGGACAGGCTGGACGACACCGGTCACGTTCGACAGGGACGCGAAGGTGATCAGCCGGGTGCGGTCCGTGATCGCATCGGCGATCTGCCCGGGGTCGAGGACTCCGGTGGCCCCTGCTTCCACGGTGACGACCTTGATCCCGACCTCTTGCTCGAGAAGTCGCCAGATGGCAACGTTGCTCAGCATCTCGGTGTCGGGGACGATGATCTCGTCACCCTCGACCCACTGCAATCCGCGGGCTACGAGACAGATGGCCTCGGTGCCGTTGCGGGTGAAGGCAATTTCCTCAGGTTCGGCCTGGAAGAGGGTCGCGGTCTCGGCCCGGATCTCCTCCACCCGTGCATAGATCTCGCTCCTGAACTGGGGAAGGTAGGGGCCGACCTCCCCGGTTTTCCTGAGGTAGTCCACGGCTGCGTCGACAGCCCCCTGAACGGGCGGCGCTGCGGCGGCCGTGTCGAAGTACGCGTAGTCCGTGTACGGTTCGTCGGCTGAGTTCACGTCTGTCACGGAGAACTCCTTCCTTGGTGTTGTAGGTCTCTTCCGGTAGGTAATACCGGTCTGGATCACTTCATAGCCTCCGGTACCGGTTTCGTAAGGGCAATAGGTTTCCCGCTATACGGTAAGTTGGTTACATGACCGACACACTGAAGAGCGCGGAACGTGCCCTCGCGACACTTCTGTTGTTCGACGCCGACCGGCGCGAGGTCGGTGTCTCGGAGCTGGCACGTCACCTCGGGTGCTCGACATCGACGGCGATGAGGACGATTGACACGCTCACTGCGATGGACTTCCTGCGTCGAGATCCGAGACGGAGGACCTACAGACTCAGTGGACGGGTTCTGGGGCTCGCGCGGACCTGGCATGGAACGGCATCCCTGGCTAACCAGACCAGGGCGGTTGTCGCGAAGTTGGCGGAGGACACGGGGCTCACCGCGACTTTCGCCGTCGCCGACCATGCGCACATGAGGGCTGTGGTGGCGGTCGATGGAGTGGAGGGGCCGTTGCGGAACTATCCGATGACCGGTGAACTTTTCCCTGCCCATGTGGGGGCGATCTCGAAGGCCTACTACGCGTTTCTTCCTTCGATCATGCGAAACCAGCTCACCGGTAGCCGGCCGATGGCGCACTACACGGACAAGACCAGGACCGCAGTGACGGACATTGAGGAACAGTTCGCTGAGATCCGGAGGAACGGCTATTGCGCGACGAAAGGGGAGTACGACGCGGACGTGTCCGCGCTCGCGATGCCCATCAGGGCGGCGAAGGACCCGCTCGGGTCGGTGTCCGTGGCGACGAAAGGTGACCTTGAGATCACCGAGCAATTGCTCGGGCGGGTCGCTGAGTCGGCGAAGGAGATCGGGGGGCTGCTGGGGCGGCGACAGTGACCACCGAAAAGTGGTAACACTTCCGGCCGGTGGCCTAAGGCGTCAGCCTTGGCGCCCCATCTTCTTGACCCGGAGCTTGGCGAGGATGCCCACGACCATGAGCAGCAGGCCGGCGGCAAGGAAACGCTCCGGCAGTACGCTGACCACGCCGAGGATCACGATGATCAGGCCGAGGATCTCGGCGACCCAGGCCAGCACGTTCATTCGTCCGGCGGTCATGATGGTCCTTTCGGCAGGTGCGGTCCGGCCCGCGGGCCGGGGTGACTGGACCAGGGTAGCAAGGGGGAGCGCGCACGCATCATCACCTGCGCTTATGGTCCTGGCGGGAACCTAAACACTGACGGGCACGCTGCGCGCGCGCTGGTGAGAATGAGGAGCATGATTCGACTCAAGGTTCTCCGTCGGGCAGTCGCACTGTCCCTCGCCGGGCTTCTCGTCCTGTCCGGCACCGCCCACGCTGCCCCCGCCTACGCCGACTACGCCGGGGGAGGACGATACAGCGTCTCCGAGTCCGGCCAGTGGGCGCCGCCACCCTTCGGCCCCGGCGGTGTGCCGGTGCTCCAGTTCGGCCACCGGGACTACGTCCCGCGGTCGTCCGACCCGAACCAGAAGTTCCCCTTCGTCCTGATGACCGCCGGCGTGGGCGGCGACGGGCGGTACTTCGGGGAGAGCTACGCGAAGAAGCTGGCGTCCCGCGGGTACGCGGTGCGCATCGGCTACGGCGCGGCGAACCTGACCTTCGTCACCCCGGAGGCGCACCTGAGCAGCCTCGGGCTGGAGATCACGCAGGGACGCGCCGGGGAGCTGGCGCGCCGGGCGGACTTCTCCCGCAGTGCGCTGGTCGGGTACTCCGCCGGTGCGGGGGCCTCGATGTGGGCGTCGGCGACGCAGGGTGGGGTGGCCCCGGCCCTCGGCGCGCAGATCCCCGGGTTCCGCCTGGCGGGTGCGGTGGCGATGGGGCTGCCGGCGAACTACTACGCCGCGGAGCCGCTGGTGCCGGACAACCTGCCGTTCCTGATCATGTACGGAGAGAACGACGCCTACGGTCTGGGCGGGGTGTCGCACCAGGCGATGCACGCGCTCGCCGAGAACAAGCACCAGACCATCGTCGGGGTGCGCGGCACCGACCACCTGGGCCCGGTGACCAGTGCACCGGTGGACTACCAGGGCCGGTTCTTCACGCTGATGACCGCCTGGCTGGACGGCAACCTGCGTGGCGACCAGGGTGCCCGCGAGGCTTTCCGGGTCAAGGACCGCAACCTGGTCCGCGCCGACTACTACACGGTCTACGACCAGACGGCCCGGGCGCGACGCTGACTTCCGGCCTCTCGTCGGTTTGCGTCACACGCTCAAACAAGTACAGTTAAGTATCTAAACTAGTTGTAGGAGCTCGAGTGACCTTTCCGCAGACGTTGTCCCTGGTGTTGTTGATCGTCGTCCTGCTGTTGGCGGTGTGGAAGAAGGTCAACATCGGCACGCTGTCCCTCGGGGCGGCTTTCGTGCTGGTGCTGGTCTCCGGCGCGGACACGGGTGAGATGTACGAGGCGTTCCCCGCCAGCCTCGTGGTGCTGATCATCGGGGTGTCCCTGATGTTCAGCCACCTGCAGCTCAGTGGTTCCATCCACTGGGTGATCGACGGGGCGTTCCGTGTCGTGGGCGACCGCAAGGCGCTGATCCCCTGGGTGGGGTTCCTGCTGGGCGGGTTCCTGTCCACGGTCGGTGTGTTCAGCACGGGGCCGATCGCCGTCCTCGTCCCGCTCGTCGCGTTCATCTCCGTGAGCTACCGGGGCACCTACCTGATCAACGAACTGGGTGTCATCCTGGGCGCGGTCGCGCTCGGGATGTCCCCGTTGAACCCCACGGGTGCCACGATCAGCCGGCTCGCGTCGGATGCCGGGGTGACCTACTCCGAATGGGGCCTGTGGGCCGTGGCGGTCGTCGTGACCGCGGTGGTTCTCACCGTCCTGCAGGTCGTCTTCGCCGCCCTGGGACGCAAGGGGAAGCTCCTCATCGAGCCGCAGGCCGCGCAGGTCGAGGAGGGCAAGGGTCCCGCGCAGGTGAAGAACAAGGTCTACGCCGTCAGCTCGCTGGTGGGCCTGGGTGTCTTCGTCGTCTGCGTCGTGGTGTTCGGGCTGGACGTCGGTCTCACGTCCATGGCGGTCGCCGCCGTGCTCCAGCTGGTCTTCCGGCCGTCGCAGGACGGGATGTTCGACCAGGTGCCGTGGAGTGCCGTCCTGCTGATCGGCGGTCTGCTCACGTACCTGGGGCTGCTGCAGTCGACCGGCACGATCGACGCGATCCAGGACGCCCTCGGTGGTGCGGCGGCCGGTGCGCTGCTGCTGCTGGTGCTGGCGTACCTCACCGCTCTGCTGTGCAACGTGGAGTCCTCGGCCCTCGGCGTGCTGAGCATGACGATGCCGCTGGTGTTCGGCTTCTTCGGCGATTCGCCGGCGATCTTCTGGGTCGTGGCCGCGGTCGCGATCCCCTCCGGGCTCATGGTCATGAACCCGATCCACATCGCCGGCACGCTGGTGGTGGGCAACGCCGAGGTGAAGCGGCAGAACGACGTCTTCAGGGCCTTCATGGTCACCGCCCTCTGCATGACGGCGGTGGTCCCGGGTGTGCTGTGCATCCTCCCGCTGGTCGTCGGGCTGTGACTCGTGCAGGATGAGCGCCATGGCAAACACGATGGCAAACGAGATTCGCGTGTCGGTGATGCGCGGTGGCACGAGTCGTGGCGTCTTCCTGCGTCTACGTGACCTGCCGCGGGACGCCGGCGCCCGCGACGCCCTGTGCGTGGGCCTGACCGGCGGACCGGACCCCCTGGCCGTCGACGGGCTGGGCGGCGGGGCGTCGTCGAACACGAAGGTGATGGCGGTCGGTGTGCCGGACGACCTTGCTGGCCTTGCCGACCTGCCGTGGCACGGTTCCTGCCCCGGCGACGTGGACCTCGTCAGCGTCTTCGCCCAGCCCGCGGTCGACTCCACCACCGTGGACTGGACGGGCAACTGCGGCAACCTGAGCGCCGCGGTGAGCGCCTTCGCGCTGGACGCGGGGCTCGTCGGACCCCGCGGCGACCGCACGACGCTGCGGGTCTGGAACGCCAACACCGGTGCGGTCTTCGTGCTGGACCACGCGCTGGAGGACGGGCGGCTCCCGCGCGACGGTGACTACGTGATGTCCGGCGCCGGGCGTCCCGGGCCCCGCATCGACCTGAGTTTCCTGGAGCCCGGCGGTGAGACGACCGGGTCGGTGCTCCCGCTGGGGCCGGTGACGGTGCTCGACGGCGGCGTGCGCGCCACCCTGGTGGACGTCACGAACCCGCTGGTCATCGTCGACGCCCACGAGGTCGACGTGGACGTGACGCTCAGCCGGGACGAACTCAACACCGACGCCGGGTTGCTGGAACGCATCGAGCGCCTACGGCAGGACGCCGCGCGGCGCATGGGGCTGCCCGAGAGTGCCGTCGTCCCGAAGGTCGCGTGCGTCGCACGCGGGGCGCGCGGTGCCGACGGCACCGGCGCCGCCGACGTGGTCGTGCGTGTGACCTCGATGGGCGTCGTCCACCATGCGGTTCCGGCGACGGCGGCGCTCGCCCTGGGGTCGGCGGCGGCGTTGCCGGGGACGGTGATGGACGCCGTCCTGCCGGGCGGGACGCAGGCGGAGACCACCATCCGGCACCCGAAGGGGACGGTCACCGTCCTGGCGGAGACGTCCGACGGGGTGCTGGTGTCGGCCGGGATGGCGCGCACCGCGCGCACCATCATGACGGGGACGGCGTACCTGCCGGGGTAGGTGGGCGCGCCGTCAGGCCCGGCCCGGCTGCTCGGCCCGCAACCGCTGCAGCCATTCCTGCAGCAGGCGGGTCTCGGCGGGGCCGAGGGTGTCCGGGTGGGCCGCGGCGAGTTCCGCGACCGTGGACAGTGCGTGGGAGGACGCCGCGTCGTCCTGCTCCGCAGCGCCGGTGATGGCGCTGATGACGCCTTCGCGGACCGCCGCGGAGAGCGCGGGGTCGGGAGCGTCCTGCACGATCTGGCGCAGGGTGACGCCGACGTTCGTCGCCAGGATGTGCTCCGTTGCCTGGGCCGGGGGGACGCAGAGCCGGCCCTGGTCGGCGGCCTGGGTCGCCAGTCCGAGCAGGATCTCGGTGGGTCGCGACTGCGCGGCGGGGGCGTGGCCGGGCTGCACCTCGCCGTACATCAACGCGTAGAAACCGGGGTTCCTGAGCCCGAAGGCCACGTGGGCGTCCCAGCCGGTGCGGATGTCCTGGATCGGGTCGCCGGTCCACTCCATCGCCTGTTTCTCGGCGATGTACATGTCGAAACCGTGCTCGACCACGGCATCCGCCAACCCCTGCTTCGAGCCGAAGAAGTGGTACGCGGTCGGAAGTTTCACGCCCACGGTGTCGCACACCGCCCGGAGCGAGAAACCTTCGCCGGGGGAGTTGGCGATCAGTTCCGCCGCAGCGGAGATCAGCTTCTCCCGCGTTCCCGTCGACACGTCCGTGCTCATGCTGCTACCGTAGCGCACATATCGACGATATAGGACCCTGTATCGACGATAGGCGCGGCGACGATCGTGCCACTCCGGACGTACTCGAGAACCAGGAAGGGAAGACACCATGGCAGACCACACGCTCAGGGGCAGGAACGTCCTGATCGCCGGCGGCGGCAAGAACCTCGGCGGGCTGGTGGCCCGGCAGTTCGCGGCCGAGGGCGCGAACATCGTGATCCACTACAACTCCGACTCCAGCCGCGGGGAGGCGGAGGAGACGCTGGCGGCGGTCGAGGAACAGGGCGTACGTGCCGGGCTCGTCCGCGGTGACCTCACCTCCGCCGCGAACGTCGGGACGCTGTTCGACGAGGCGGAGGGTCTGCTCGGCCCGGTCGACGTGGCGGTCAACACCGTCGGCAAGGTCCTGCGCAAGCCCATCGTGGAGACCACCGAGGACGAGTACGACGCGATGTTCGACATCAACTCCAAGGCCGCGTTCTTCTTCCTCAAGGAGGCGGGACGGCGCCTCTCCGACGACGGGAAGATCATCACCGTGGTCACCGCGCTGCTCGCCGCCTACACCGACGGCTACTCGACCTACGCCGGCGGCAAGGCCCCGGTGGAGCACTTCACCCGCGCGGCGTCCAAGGAGTTCGCCGACCGGGGGATCTCGGTGAACGCCGTGGCACCCGGACCGATGGACACACCGTTCTTCTACGGGCAGGAGACCCCGGAACGCGTGGAGTTCCACAAGTCGCAGGCGCTGGGAGGCCAGCTCACCCAGATCGGGGACATCGCACCGATCATCCGGTTCCTGGCCAGCGACGGCTGGTGGATCACCGGGCAGACCATCTTCGCCAACGGCGGATACACCACCCGCTGAGAAAGGCGTTGACGATGACGGACGTAGACAGTGGGGTGCCGGACAGGCACTGCATGCCGGAACCGATCGCGTCGTTCTTCGACTCGGTCAACGCCCATGACGGGCAGGCGTTCCTGGACGCCTTCACCGAGGACGGTGTGGTCGACGACTGGGGTCACCGTGTCGCGGGGAGGGACGGTATCGACGCCTGGAGCGCGGTGGCGTTCATCGGGTCGAGGCCGACCTTCGTCGCGGAGGACGTGCTCATCGCGGACGGGCGGGTGATCGTCGACGGTGACTGGCGCTCCGGCTACGTCAGCGGCCCGTCCCGCTTCGACTTCGAGATCACCGGAGGCAAGATCGCGAAGATGACCATCAGCGAGGGATGACCTACGGGGCTGCCCCGGGCGCCTACTTCTTCACCGAGTACAGGCGCTTGTTCACGAACTCGTCCATGCCCAGCGGGCCGAGCTCGCGGCCGTAGCCGGAGCGCTTCACCCCGCCGAAGGGCATATCCTCGGTCTCCGGGGCGGGCTGGTTCACGCCGACCATGCCGGCCTCCAGGCCCTCGGCGAACTTCTCGGCGCGTCCCTCCTCGGTGGCGTAGACCGAGGAACCCAGGCCGTACTGGGTGTCGTTGGCCAGGGTCAGCGCCTCCTCGTCCGAGGACACCTTGTACACCTGTACCACCGGTCCGAAGAACTCCTCGTAGTAGATGTCGGAGCCGACCTCGATGTCGGTGATCACCGCGGGGGACACGAAGAACCCGTCGGCGTGCCCGCCACCGACGCGCTCACCGCCGGTGCGCAGCGTCGCACCGGACTCCACGGCGGCGCCGATCTGCGAGACGATCTTGTCCGCGGCGCCCTCCGAGGACATCGGGCCGAACGCGGTCAGCACGTCGTCGACCTTCGCGGGGTCGGACGGCTTCAGCGCGCCGATGATGTGCACGGCCTCGTCGACGAACTCGTCGTAGACGTCCTCGTGCACGATGATGCGCTTGTTGGAGTTGCAGGCCTGGCCGGTGTTCTCCAGGCGGATCTCCAGGGCGTTGCGCGCCGCGGCGCGGATGTCGTCGCTGGACAGGATCACGTAGGGGTCGGAACCGCCGAGCTCCAGCACGGCCTTCTTCAACGCCGCACCCGCCTGCGCGGCGATCGCGGCGCCGGCACGCTCCGAACCGGTCAGCGAGACACCCTGAACGCGGGGGTCCTCGATGACCGTGGCGATCTGGTCGTGGGTGGCGAAGATGTTGGTGTACACGCCCTCCGGCACGCCGGCATCGTCCATGATCTTCTGGATGGCCAGGGCGGACTCCGGCACGCTCTCGGCGTGCTTGAGCAGGATCGTGTTGCCCAGCATCAGGTTCGGTGCGGCGAAACGGGCGACCTGGTAGTAGGGGTAGTTCCAGGGCATGATGCCCAGCAGCGTGCCCACCGGCCGACGCTGCACCACGCTGCGCGACTCGGCGGTGTCCTCGATCACGAGGTCCTCGGTGAGTTTCGCGGCGTGGGTGGCGTAGTAGCGGAAGATGTCGCCGCTGAACTCGGCCTCCCCGGGTGCCTCGGCGACGGGCTTGCCCATCTCGCGGGTGATGATCGCGCCCAGTTCGTCCTGCCGCTCGGCGAACAGGTCGGCGACGCGGTTGACGATCTTTGCGCGCTCCTCGAGGCTCGTCGCCGCCCAGGACGCCGCGGCGGCGTGGGCGGAGTCCAGGGCTGCGCTGATCTCGGCGTCGGTGGCGTGGTCGTGCTCGGACAGGACGGTGCCGGTGGCGACGTCGATGCTGCGGTAGGGGTTGTTCATGGTGCGGTCCTCGCTGTTCATGTCGTTTCGTGTGTTCGTGAGGTCGTTGTCGGGGACGTGGTGCCGATTGTAGGTACGATTTCGGAGAGCAGTCTCGGGGTCAGTCCATTCCCTCCAGGTCCGGCGTCGGCCGCCGGAAGCCATGGGTGATGACGGCCAGCCAGAGGACACCGATCGCGACCCAGGCGATGCCCACGGCCAGGGCGAGTCCGGAGAGACTCGTCCACAACCAGAGCGTGATGAGGAACCCCAGGGCGGGCACGATGAGGTGGTTGACCACCCCGCGGGCACCCCTCTTCTTCTCGGTGAAGAAGAAGTGCCGGATGACGGCGAGGTTGACCAGGGTGAACGCCGTGAGCGCTCCGAAGCTGATCAACGACGACACGGTGTCCAGGTCCAGCACCAGGGCCAGCACCCCGATCAGGGAGGTCAGGATGATCGCGGCGAAGGGGCTCTTGTACCGCGCACTCAACCGGCCGAAGACGGCCTTGGGCAGCACGCCGTCGCGGCCCATCGAGTAGATGATCCGCGACACCGCGGCCTGGGACGTCAGGGCCGAACCCAACGACCCGGCGACGTAGGCGGCGGTGAAGAACGCCCCGAGGAATGCGCCGCCGGCCGCGGACATGACCTCGACCGCCGCGGCGTCGACGTCGGCGAAGGTCGACTGGGGCAGGACCAGGTGGGAGACGTAGGCCAGGGCGGTGAACAGGCCTCCGGCGATGAGGGTCGTCAGCATGATGGCGCGGGGTACCGTGCGCTGCGGGTTCTTCGCGTCCTCGGAGAAGGTGCTTACCGCGTCGAACCCCAGGAAGGAGAGGCACAGGATCGCCGCTCCGGCGATGAGGGGGTCGAGGCCGGGCTCGCTGCCGTCACCCCTCAGCGGCGCGAGCAGGTCCACGGACCCGGACCCGTTGAGCGAGAAGACCGACGAGACCACGAACACCACGATGAACACCGCCTGGAGGGCGACGATCAGGTACGTCGTCCGGGCGATCGTCACGATCCCGAAGAGGTTCAACGTGGTCACCAGCACGATACCGGCGAGTGCGAAACCCCAGGCCGGGACGGCGGGGATCGCCTCGTGGGCGTAGATCCCGAGCACCAGGTAGTTGATCATCGGCAGGAACAGGTAGTCCATCATCAGCGCCCACCCGGTCAGGAATCCGACCGGTCCGCCGAAGGTCCGGCGGGAGTAGACGTAGGCGGACCCTGCCACGGGGAACGCCCGCGACAGCAGCCCGTAGGACCGGGCGGTGAACATCATCGCCACGAGCGTGACCAGGTAGGCCAACGGCAACCGGCCGCCGGTGATCTGCGTGACGATGCCGTAGGTGGTGAAGATGGTCAGCGGCACCATGTACACCAGTCCGAAGAGGACCAGTGACGACGTCCCGAGCGTGCGGGTCAGGTGCGGTGGGTCGGTGGTCGCCTGCGGTGGGGCGACGGTCGCGGTCTCAGTCACGTTCGCCCCCGTACACGCGGTCCTCGAGGACGTACGTGGCGACCACGTTCGCGTCGAGGACCTCGCGGGGTTCGACCGTCAGCGGGTCGACGTCCAGCTCGATGAAGTTGGCCTGGAAACCCTCCCGGACGTACCCGGTGGAGTCCATGTGCCCGGCGTAGGCACCGCCGGCGGTGAGCGCAGAGAGTGCCTCGGCCGGCGTGAAGGCGCGTTCCGGGTGGTACGGCGGCAGCGACGGGGACAGCGACGAACCGCCGGTCAGGGCGATGTACAGGTTCGGCAGCGCCTCGTGCGGTGCGGTGGGGGCGTCGGTCCCCAGGGTCATGGGGATGCCGGACTCCCGGATCCTGTGCCACGGGAACCCGCGCTCCTGACGCTCGTCGCCGAGCACGGCCTTCCAGTTCTCCAGGATCGCCGGGTCACTGTGCACCGGCTGCATGGACGCCACGGCGCCGAGTTCCGCCATGCGGTGGATCGTCGCGTCGGTCACGCTCTCCAGGTGCTCGATGCGGTGCCGACGGGACCGGATGTCGCTGCCGTTCTCGGCGGCACAGTGCTCGAGCACGTCGATCGCGATCTCGCTGGTGCGGTCGCCGATGGCGTGCATGGCGATCTGCAGTCCGGCGGCGTCGACCGCGGCGGCGACCGGTTTCATGCTCCCGGCGTCCCAGATGGGGTCGGCGTTGGTGCCGTCGGCGTAGGCGCAGCACATGGTGGCGGTCCTCGCGTCGATGACGCCGTCCATGATGAACTTCACCCCGGCGATGCGGAACCAGCCGGACTCGCCGCCGGTCTCGAGTTCCTCGCGCAGCGCCACCACCTGGTCGACCTGGGCGAGGTTCTCCGCGGGGTCGTCCTCGGCGATCATCAGCACGTGCCCGGTGATCGGGAACGGCAGCCGTCCGTCACGCTCGATGATGGTGCGTACGGCGGCGACCTCCGGTGCGGTCAGTGCCATGTCGGTGACACCGGTGACCCCGGACTCCAGGTAGGCGTCGAAGGCCAGCCGCAGGGAGGCGACCCGGTCGTCCAGGGTGGTGATGCTGTCGAGGAAGTCCCAGGCGTACTTGCGTCCGGCGGTCTCGTAGAGCAGCCCGGTCGCCTCGCCGGTGGCGTCGCGTGCGATCTCGCCGCCGACCGGGTCAGGGGTGTCGCGGTCGATGCCGGCCTCGCGCAGGGCCGCGGAGTTCAGCCAGGTGGAGTGCAGGTCGTTGGCGTCGAGGTAGACGGGGACGTCGGGGAGGACCTCGTCCAGCATCGCGGCGGTGGGGTGGGTGTCGCCGACGGCGTCGAAGAGCCAGCTGACGCCGAGCACCCGGGGAGCCTCCGGGTTGTCGCGGCGCCAGGCGAGCAGCCGGTCCTGGATCTCGGCCAGGGAACGGCAGTCGCGCAGCTGCGCCTTGCCCAGCGCGGTACCGAAGGACGCCAGGTGCGTGTGCGAGTCGATGACGCCCGGGGCGACGAAGCGTCCTGCGAGGTCGACCTCGGTGACCGCGGCCGTCGCGGCGGTGACGGCGTCCCGCACCTCGCCGAGGGTGCCGACCGCGGTGAACCGGCCGTCCTCGACGGCGAAGGCCTCGGCGGTCGGGGCGTCCGCCGCACCGGTGAAGACGGTGGCGTTGCGGTAGATGGTGCTCATGCTGGTGCTCCTAACGGGAGGTGGGGGCGTTGCGGTAGAGGACTGTGTAGACGAGGGCGCTGACGGCGATGCCCGCCGGGATCGACAGGTCCATGCCGGTGAGGCTGGAGACCGGGCCGACGAAGACGTCGGTGCTGATGCACAGCAGTGCGGCGACGCCGCCCACGGAGACGCTCGCCAGGCCGTTCCAGTTCCAGCCGTCGCGGAACCAGAAGGGGCTGTGCGGGGAGTCGTCGAGCAGCGTGGGACCGTCGTACCGGTTGCGCCGCAGGACCACGTCCGTGGCGAAGACGGTGATCAACGGGCCCGAGGCGATGACGATGAGCTGCAGCAGCAGCGACACCGAGGTGGTGAAGTCGTAGACGGCCACGGACACGACGGTCAGCAGCGTGCCGATCACGGTGATGATCAGGGTGGACGGGATGCGCTTCAACGGGATGCCGAGGGCCTGCAGGGACAGGCTCGCGCTGTAGGTCGTCATGCCGTTGAGGCCGATGGCCGCGACGATCACGCCGAGGGTGAAGACCGGGAAGAACCAGGACGGCATCGCCGCCTCGAAGGCCCCCAGCGGGTCGCCGATCATGTCGAAGCCCGCGCCGGTGGCGATCAGGGCACCGACCATGGTGAAGATGATCCCGGCGCTCGCCCCGCCACAGCCTGTCGCCGCGGCGGTCTTCCACTTCGGGGTGTCGCTCGGCAGGTAGCGGGCCATGTCGGGGCTGTTGAAGAAGGACAGCGGGGCGGACGCGAGGATCGTCACGCCGATGCTCATCGCGGCGGCCAGCTCGATGCCGCCGAGCTGCTCGGTGGGACGGTAGCTGAGGTCGAAGTGGGGGATCATGAACGCGGTGGCCAGCAGGAACACCACGGCCAGGGCGTTGGCGACGTACGGGTAGAGCCGGGTGATCAGCCCATGGCCGTAGATGCCGACCAGGGCGGTGACCCCGGAGATCACGATGACGACGGTGACGTCGACGGCGACGCCGGAGGGCACCCCGAATCGGTTGAGCAGGCCGACACCGTTGACCGAGGCCGCCGACCAGGTCAATGACAGGTAGACCGCGGAGAGCAGCCACCCGTAGAGCCCGACGATGATCTTGTTGCCCCGGATGCCGTACATCGCGCGGGTGATCACGGAGCCCGAGGTCCCGGCCGCCGGCCCACTGACGGCGAGGATGCCGACGAGGATCCACCCGAGGTTCGCGATGACCGTGACGGCGAGCGCCTGCCAGAGACTCAGGCCCAGTCCGGCGACGAGGACCGCGCCCAGGGTGATGGTGAGGAAGCTGATGTTGGGGGTCGCCCACACCCAGAACAGTGAACCGGGGTGACCGCCCCGTTCGTCCTCGGTGATGTACTCGATCCCGCGTGTCTCGGCACCGTGCACGGAGACGTCGGGGTCGCTCTGGGTGGTGACGGTCGGGATGTCGGTGGTGTCTGGCTTCGGTACCAGTGCGGTCATGGGAGGGACCTTTCGGTGGGGCCGGTGGTGACGGCCGCGGTGGTGGTGTCGGTGGTGGTGTTGGTGGTGGTACGTGCCGGCGGGACGCGCCGGGTGCCGGACGGGGCGGTGGCCTCGACGGCGGCGCCGAGGGCGAGCAGGCGGTTGTCGTCCCAGGCGCGTCCCGCCAGGGTCAGGCCCACCGGCACGCCGCCGGTGCTCCCCATCGGCACGGTCACCGTGGGGATCCCGAGGTGCCGCGGAACGAGGTTGCCGTTGGCGACCCACACGCCGTTGCGCCAGGCCAGTTCGGCGGAGGCGGGGTCGGTGTCGGCGTCGGACGGGCCCACGTCGGCCATGGCGGGGAAGACCACGGCATCCAGGCCGAGGTCGTCCATCCACTGCTCCAGGTCGACCCGGCGGGTCTCCTCCAGTCCGTGCACACCGTCGGCGAGCAGTGAGAACGAGGGGTTGCGGAGGAGGTCGTCCGGCCCGGTGTAGCCGAGCCCGGCGACGAGGGCGGGGTAGGTGGCGATGTCGTCGTCGAAGCCGTCGTAGCGGTCCGGAAGGGCACCGTCGGGGTGGGGGAAGATCGTCGAGCCGTCCTGCGGGTCGAGTGCGCTGAGCGAGTCCAGCGCGGGGTCGCCGTTGGCCTGCAGGAAGTCCTCCCAGGCCCAGGCGGCGAGCGCACCGACCTCCAGGTCCAGGTAGGCGGGGTCGAGCAGGCCGCGGGTGGACACCGTCGGCGCGCCGGGCCGGTCGCCCTCGTAGTTGCTGACCACGGGGAAGTCGACCTCGACCACGGTCGCGCCGGCCTCTTCGAGGTCGGCGCGCAGCGCCTCCCACGCGGCGAGGACGTCCGGGGACGTCTCGATGCGGCGTCCCATCGGACCGCCGACCCCGGTGTCGCCGGTGCGGTCGCCGCCGGTGCCGGCGGCAGCGTCGGCGTTGACGTACATCGCCGGCACGCCGAGGCGCACACCGGCGAGGTCCCCGCCGGTCGCGGAGGCGAGCGTCCGGTAGCTTTCCGGACGCACCGCGGAGGACGCCGGGACGTGGACCCAGGGTTGGGTCCTCCAGAAGTCGCCGCGGGTGGTGTGGTCGTCGGCGACGACCACGTCGAGCACCTCGGCCATGTCCGCCATGGAGCGGGTGTGCGGCACGACGACGTCCATGGTCGGCACCAGCGGCCAGTTCCCGCGCGTGGAGATCACCCCGCGCGAGGGGGTGTAGGCGCACAACGCGTTGCACGACGCCGGTGCCCGGCCGGACGACCAGGTCTCCTCGCCGAGGCCGAAGGCGGCGAACTCGGCGGTGGTCGCCGTGCCCGAACCGTTGGACGACCCGGAGGCGAACGCGCTGGTCAGGTAGGACGCGTCGTAGGGGCTCTCGGCGCGCCCGTGCAGGCCACGCTGCATGCCGCCGTTGGCCATCGGCGGCATCGTCGTCAGTCCGAGCAGGACGGCGCCGCCGCCGCGCAGCCGTTCGACGGTGAAGGCGTCGCACTGTGCGACGAGGGTGGCGAAGGCGGGGGAGCCGGCCGAGGCGGTGAGGCCACGGGCCAGGTAGGACTCCTTGGCGGTGTAGGGGATGCCGTCGAGCGGGCCGAGGAGGGTGCCGGTGCGGCGTCGTTCGTCGGAGGCGCGGGCGTCGGCCTCGGCGTCCGGGTTGTCGACGATGACGGAGTTGAGCGGCACTCCACCGTCGGCGGCGTGTGCGCCGTGTTCGCTGTTGCCGGCCGGACGGTCGTGGCGGGCGATGCGTGCGCGGTAGGCCACGACCAGGCCGACGGCGGTGGTGCTGCCGTCCTCCAGGGCGGCGCGCAGTTCGGCGATGGACCTGCCCGTGACGTCGAAACCGTCGGTCATGTCAGCCACGCTCCACCGCCGGCTGCTGCTGGGTGATGCAGTGGATGCCGCCGCCGAAGGCGAAGATGTCGCGGGCGTCCACGAGCTCCACGGTGCGCCCCGGGTAGGACGCCGCGAGGATGCCGCGGGCGCGCTCGTCGGCGACCTCGTCGCCGAAGGCGCAGAGGATGACGGCGTCGTTGCAGACCAGGTGGTTGATGTAGGAGTAGTCGACCCAGTCGCCCTCGTCGTCGCGCAGGACGGCAGGGGCGGGCAGGTCCACGATGTGCAGGGGCCGTCCGTCGGCGTCGACGGTGTCCTCGAGCACGGCGCGCAGCTGCCGGGAGACCTCGTGGTCGGGGTGGGCGGGGTCGTCCTGGCGGTGCAGCAGGACGTGGCCGGCCTCGGTGAAGCAGGCGACGATGTCGACGTGGCCGCGGGTGCCGAAACCGTCGTAGTCGCGGGTCAGTCCGCGCGGCAGCCACACCGCGTGGCGGGTGCCGAGCCGGGCGTGGACCTCTGCCTCGACCTGCTGCTTCGTCCACCCGGGGTTGCGGTCCGGGTCGAGCTGGACGGTGTCGGTGAGCAGGACGGTGCCGCGTCCGTCGACGTGCAGGCCGCCGCCCTCGGCGACGAGGGGGGAGTCGGCGACGGGGATGCCGGCAGCGCCGGCAGCGCCTGCGACGGCCGTGGCGAGGTGGGCGTCCTTCCCCCAGGCGGCCCACTGCTGGGCGCCCCAGCCGTTGAAGATCCAGTTCACCGCGCGCAGGGACCCGTCGTCGTCGAGGACGAAGGTGGGCCCGGAGTCGCGCATCCAGGCGTCGTCCAACGGTGCGGTGGTGACGGTGACGTCGGTGCCGAGCATCTCGCGGGCGACGTCCTCGTCGGACGGGTCGGCGACCACGGTGACCGGCTCGTAGCGGGCCACGGTGCGGGCGACCGTGCACCAGGCGCGGCGGGCGCGGGCCAGATCACCTGCATCACCTGATTCATCTGTACCAAAGGTGTCGTTGGCGGTGGGGAAGGACATCCACGTGCGCTCGTGCGGTGCCCACTCCGCGGGCATGGTGGTGGTCGTGGTCATGGAGCAGGCTCCTCGATCGGTTCGGCAGCAGGTTCTTCGGCGGGGTCGGCACTGTCGCTGGTGGACTCGGAGACCGGCAGGGTCTCGCCGCGGAAGAAGGCGGGGTGGCGCAGGCGCGTCCAGAACATCAGGGCCACGCCGATGAGCAGCACGCCCACGCCGAGGATGAAGACCATGCCCACCCCGGCGATCGAGTTGCCGGAACCGTAGTCCGGGTCGAGGGAGTCCACTGCGGTCTGCACGAACATGACCAGCAGGAACACCCCGCCGATCAGGGGGAACAGGAAACGGAAGATGATGCTGCGCGGGGACACGAACAGTTCGCGTCGGAAGTACCACACGCAGGCCAGGGCGGTGATGCCGTAGTAGAAGCAGATCATCAGGCCCAGTGCGGTGATCGTGTCCCACAGGGCGTTCTCACTGATCAGCCGGGTGACGGTGTAGAACACGCCGGCGGCCACCGCCGAGGCCACCGTGGCGATCGAGGGCGTGCGGTAGCGCGGACTGATCTTCGAGAACACCGGCGGCAGCGCCCGGTAGTAGCCCATCGCCAGCATGGTGCGTGACGGGGAGATCATCGTGGAGTTCAGCGAGGAGAACGAGGAGGTCAGCACGGTGATCGACATGAGGATCGCGAACGGTCCCATCACCGGGGAGGCCAGGGCGGCGAACAGCGACTCCTGGTTCTCCGGGTTGCCCGCACCCAGGCCCTCGGTGCCGGTGCCGGCCCAGGCGACCACGGCCACCGCGCACAGCGTGTACAGGGCGATGATGATCACCACGGTGATCGTGGACGCCCGGCTGGCGGTGGTCTTCGGGTCCTTGGTCTCCTCGTTCATGGTCAGGGTGGTGTCCCAGCCCCAGAACATGAAGATGGACAGCGAGATGCCGGCGGCGATCACGGAGAAGTCCTCGATGCCGGCGGGGTTGAACCACTCCAGGCTGACCGGGGTGGGGTCGAAGGAGCTGCCGTTGTTGGCCTGCACGATCGCGGACACCGCGAAGGCGGTGAGCACGACCAGCTGGATGGCGACCAGGATGTACTGCAGCATCTTCGTGGAGCCCAGCCCGCGGTAGGAGATCCAGGCGGCGATCGCGATGAACACCAGGGTGGTGGGGATGTTGACCCACAGGTTGCGGGTGAGGTTGGCGATGTCGTCGTTGCCGAGGATCTGGCCGAGCAGGATGTAGAGGAAGTCCACGGCCACGGCGGCGAGGTTGGACAGCACGATCACGGTGGCGGCGATCAGTCCCCAGCCGCCCATCCAGCCGACCCACGGGGAGAAGGCCTTCGTGGCCCAGGTGAAGGAGGTGCCGGAGTCGGGGAAGCGGGAGTTGAGCTCGCGGTAGCCGAAGGCGACGAGCAGCATCGGCAGGAAACCCAGGATCAGGACGGCAGGCACGTGCGAGCCGACCTCGGCGATGGTCGGTCCCAGCCCCGAGGTCAGGGTGTAGGCCGGTGCGATGCAGCCGATACCGATGACCACGGTGCCGAGCACCCCGATCTGGCCCTTGGCCAGGCCCTTGTCGCTGGGCAGTGTGCTGCTGGACGTTTCGTTGGTGGCGGTACTCATGGCAGCCTCCCGGTGGTCGGGTCGCCGGCGGCGCTGTAGGCGGTGTAGCCGGCGGGGATCACCACCACCGGGACGGGGGCGACGCGCAGCATCTTCTTCGCCGTGGAGCCCAGGAACATGCGGCCGTGGGCGGCCAGGCGGGAGGACGCGACGAGCACGATCTCGTCTGGGTGCCAGGACAGTTCGGCCATGGCGGCCGGGACGTCGCGTCCGGTGGCGATGTGGGTGGTGGCGTGGCCGTCCTCGACGAGTTCGGCGGCGTCCTCGGCGAGTCGCCGGGACGCGTAGGTCTGCAGGTCGTGCAGGACGCCGCTGGTCACCGCCGAAGCGTCCTGCGGTGCCGTGCGGTCGGCGATGTCCTGGGTGACCAGGGAGACCAGGCGCAGCGGGATGTGGCGTGAGCGTGCGGTGGCGATGGTCTCGCCGACGAGGTCGGTGGCGCCGCGGCGCGGGCCGAACATGGCGGTGACGTGGCCGAGCGGCCCGGGGTGGTTGTAGCCGGTGGGTGCCAGGGCCACCGGGACGTCGGCGGTGTGCAGCAGGTTGGTGGCCATGGTGCCGAGCCGGTGGCGGTGCAGGACCGCACCGGGGCGTGGGCCGACCACGATCAGGTCCCCGCCGAGGCGGTGGGTGGCCTCGAGCAGTCCCTCGGGGACGGAGGGGTGGCTGATCAGGTGGGTGGAGCACCGGACGTCGTCGGGCACGGTGGTGGCGGCCTCGTCGAGCCAGTCCTGCAGCTGCCTGTTGCGGATCTTCTCGTAGTTCCCGTCGTAGGGCAGGGAACTGGTGAAGGGGTTGTCCGCCGGGATGATCATCACCAGGTGCAGGTGGGCGTCGCGCTCGCGGGCGATGGCGGTGCCGAGGTGGAGGGCGTCGCGACCGCTGGAGGTCGCGCTGTATCCGACGACGATGTTGGTGGTCATGCCCCTCAGAGCTCCTCGAGGATGCTCGTGGCCACGGCCTCGCCGATGCGCACGGCGCCGTCGACGTGCTGGTAGCCCTCGGCGGCGATGTCGGAGCAGGCGTAGTGGATCGGGCCGGTCGGACGGTTCTGCAGGTGTCCCCAGCGGTGCAGTCCGCCGAGGTCGTAGCTGGTGGCGTAGGCGCCGCGGGTCCATTCCTCGGCGGCCATGTCGGAGAGGTAGAAGGCGATGGGCTCCATGGTCTCCGGGCCGAGGTAGTCGGCCATGGCCGACAGGATGGCCTCCTTGCGCTCGGCCTCGGACAGGGCCCACATCTGCTCGGCGTAGACGTCGGAGATGAAGCCCACGAGGGTGCCGTTGGCGTCCTCGACGGGGTTGCCGTCGGCGTCGGCCTGCACGTTGGTGTTGTCGTAGACCTCCTGGACCAGGCGTCCGCCGCCGAAGGAGGTGCCGGACAGGCCCTTGTCACGCCAGAACGGGGTCTCGTAGACGGCGTGGATCTTGATGACCAGGCCCATGGAGATGTGTTGGTGGGCGATGTGCTGCTCACGGGGCATCGGCGGCACGTACTGGATGCGGTTGTACAGGTTCGGCGGCACGGCCAGCACCACGTTGCGGGCGTGGACGGTCGCACCGTCGGCGACGACGGTGACGTCACCGGGGGCGCCGTCGGCGCCGGGCGCGCCGTTGCGGACGTCGGCGGCGATGCCGTTGGCGGCGTCCTGCGTGTCGGGGTCGACGGTGGACCAGGTCACCTCGCGCACGGGGGAGGACAGCACGATCTCGCCGCCGAGCCCGCGGATCTTCTCGGCGAGGGTGAGCGAGACCGACTGCATGCCGCCGACCACGCGGCGGTCGAGGATGAAGTCCTCGTCGACGAGGTTGGAGAAGGAGCCGGCGGAGGCTGCCATGAGCACGGCCTGCAGGGTGGAGAACGCGTAGGACGGCTTGGTGAGCATGCCGGAGGCGACGTAGATCGACACGTTGTCGATGGCCTCGGGGTCGTCGCTGTGCTGGCCGAGCCAGTCGCGGAAGGGCACGGTGTCGAGTTCCTGCGCACGCTCGGCGGCCCACGGGGCCTCGGCGCCGACCTCCTCGGTGAGGTCGTCCATGAGCTTGATGAGCTTGTCCATCTCGGCCTCGGTGTGCTCCGAGCAGGGGAGGCGGTCACCCTCGTAGGTGTGGCGGGAGCCGTCGGGGGAGACGTAGACGGACTTGCCCTCGCGGTAGCGCGGGTAGGTGTCCAGGCCGAGTTCGTCGACGAGTTCGGTGAGCCGGGTCTGGTCGGGGGAGATCCACTGGCCGCCGATCTCGATGAAGTGGGGTGCGCCGTCGGCGTCGAGGGCGGCGCCGTTCCAGGTGCGTCCACCGACCCGGTCGCGTGCCTCCAGGACGGTGACGGACCTGCCTGCCTTGGCCAGGGTGTAGGCGGCGGTGAGTCCGGCGGGACCGGCACCGATGACGACGACGTCGCTCTCACGGGTGGTGGGGCTCATGAATGTGTCCTCCTTGTTAAATGAATCACGTTCGTTTAACGAGACGGTACAGCTCTCACCGGCCGTGCGCCAGACCCCGGGACCGAAAAATATGCGCGGTGACGGGCGCTGCGGGGGCCTCTCATTTCCCATGAGTGCCCGTCACCTGGGATAATGCGGGTTTAGACGCGAATGTAAAATACCTGTGACATCGCGGGCCAGACCGGGCCCGGGCCGTGGCGCAGACGACTGGAGAGGGCGGAATGGTTGTGGAAGAGGAACAATCACCGCGGGGCAGGGGCCGCCGCGCCGGGCGTCCGTCCGCCCCGGTGCTCGACCGGGACCGCATCGCCGAGACCGCGCTCGCCCTGGTCACCGACGAGGGCCAGTCATGCCTGACGATGAAACGACTCGCCGACCGGCTCGGCGTGGCCGTCTCGGCCCTGTACAACCACATCCGCAACAAGGCTGACCTGCTGCTGCTCGTCGAGGACGCCGTGATGTCGGGGGTGGACGCCTCGGCGCTCGGCGCGCTCACGGAGGCTGACGGTGCTGCCGCCGGGCTGCCGGACGCCCTGCGGCACTGGGCGCGCTCCTACCGGGAGGTTTTCGCGGCCTTCCCCGAGCTCGTCCCCCTGATCGCCACGATGCCGGTCTCCGGCGCGCCGGCCACGCGGCGCATGTACGACACCGTGGCGTCCGGCCTGGTGGCGGCCGGTGTGCCGCGCGACCGGGTGGTGTCGGTGGTCATCGCCTTCGAGTCCTTCCTCTACGGTTCGGCGATGGACGCCAACGCACCGACCGAGATCTTCTCCTCGGCGCCGGAGGAGACCGACGCCCCGGTGTTCCAGGACGTGGTCAGCGCCTTCACCGTGCGGGTCTCCGACGACTCCGACGGGCGGGGGGCGGCGAACCCCTACGCCGACGACCCCTTCGAGTGGGGGCTCGAGGCACTCGTCGCCGGAGCCGTCGCCCTGGCGGACCCCCGCTCCGGTACCGACGTCATCTGAGCCGCGCTCCAGGCACGAAAACTGCCGAAAGATTACCTGGGCGGTGGTTCAGGTGACATGGCCCTGCCTGCCGCCCCCGACGCCCCTGCCACTCAGGCGCCCGCGGCGTCCTCGATGCTCTTGCCCGCACGCAGGTCCGCCATCAGGGTGATCAGGTCGTAGGCCACGTGGGACGCCGAGACGCCGGTGATCTCGGCGTGGTCGTAGGCGGGGGCGACCTCCACCACGTCGGCGCCGACGATGTTGAGGCCGCGCAGACCGCGCAGGATCTCCAGGAGCTCGCGACTGGTCATTCCGCCGGCCTCCGGGGTGCCGGTGCCCGGGGCGTGGGCGGGGTCGAGCACGTCGATGTCCACCGAGATGTACAGCGGGCGGTCGCCCACGCGGGTGCGCAGCCGGTCGACGATCTCGTCGACACCCTGACGGAACACGTCCGAGCTGGTCAGGATGCCGAAGCCGAAGCGACGGTCGTCCTCCAGGTCCTTGCGTCCGTAGAGCGGGCCGCGCGTGCCGACGTGGCTGATGGCCTCGGTGTCGATCACGCCCTCCTCCGCGGCACGGCGGAACGGGGTGCCGTGCGTGTAGTCCGCACCGAAGTAGCTGTCCCACGTGTCGAGGTGCGCGTCGAAGTGCAGGAACGCCACCGGCTGACCGGCCCGCTTCGTCGCCGCGCGCAGCAGGGGCAGGGCGATGGTGTGGTCGCCGCCGATGGTCATCAGCGAGCTGCCGTCGGCGGTGAGCTCCAGGGCGTCGTTCTCGACGGACTCGATGGCCTCGTCGATGTTGAAGGGGTTCACCGCCATGTCCCCGGCGTCGGCCACCTGGACCTGCGCGAACGGCGAGGTGTCCGTGGCCGGGTTGTAGGGGCGCAGCAGACGGGAGGACTGGCGGACGTGCCCGGAGCCGAACCGGGCGCCGGAGCGGTAGGACACGCCGGTGTCGAAGGGCACACCGACGACCTTGATCCCGGCCTCGCGTCCGTCCGCGACGACGTCACGGAGCCGGGGTAGCAGGGCGAAGGTCGACTCGCCGCTGTAGCGGGGGACGAGGGAGGAGTCGACGGGGCCGATGTTGCCGTTGTCGATGACGCGCGGGGTGTTCAGCATGGTGTGCCTTTCGTGGTTTTCTGGGTGCGGTCGTTCTCGTGTGGTGGTTCAGGTGTTCGCGAGGATCCAGAGCACCGTCGCCGGTTCGGCGGACGGGTTGCGCCAGGAGTGCGGTTCGGAGCCGGGCAGGGTGGCGGTGTCCCCGGTGCGCAGGTGGATCTCCTGGTCGGGGGTCTGCAGGGTGAATTCCCCGGCGATCACGTGCACGGACTCCACGGTGCAGTCCATGGTGTAGAGCTCGGACTCGCCGGAGCCGTGGCCCTCGACGACGGCGTGCAGGATGCGCAGCTCATGGCGTCCACGCGGGGTCACCAGGCGTTCGGTGATCCCCTCACCGCCGAGGTCGACCAGGGGCGCCTCGTCGAGGTGGACGACGTCGGTGTCCGGGGTGTCCAGGATCGCGCCGGGGGAGACGCCCAGTACCTCGCAGATGGTGACCAGGGAGGCCACCGAGGGGCTGGTTACGTCGCGTTCCACCCGGGAGAGGAACCCCTTGGACAGTCCGGTGGCCTGGGACACCTGGTCCAGGGTGATCCGGTTCTGCTGCCGCAGGGCGCGTAGTCGCCTGCCCGGTTGTGAGCTGTATCCGCCGGACTCGACGGGGAGTGACTTCACGACTCCGCACCTCCTGCTTGATCGGGTTCGCCGTATCGGCGATGTTGTCTCTCACGAACTTCCTGTTGCCAGTGAGGCAACTAACGATTAGCCTAGGCCCCCACAACCGATCAATCAAGGGACGTACGCCACCCCGCCTCCGTCGTGAGGTCTGCATCACAGCACATCCCACCATCGGCGACGAGGGTCCCGGTCGGCCGACCACCTCGACAGGAGAACCCCCAGTGAACTGGTTAAACACCGTCATCATCGTGCTCTATCTGGCAGTCATGCTGCTGTTCGGCTGGTGGGGGCAGCGCCGCGTCACCGACCGCTCGGACTACCTCGTGGCCGGACGCCGCCTCGGACCCGTCTTCTACGCCGGCACCATGGCCGCGGTCGTCATCGGCGGCGCCTCCGCCGTCGGTGGCGTGGGGCTGGGCTACCAGTTCGGCATCTCCGGGTTCTGGCTGGTCACGGCCATCGGTATCGGTGTGCTGATCCTCAGCCTCGCCTTCGCGCCACTACTGCAACGCCTGCGGATCTACACCGTCACCCAGATGCTCGGCCTGCGCTACGGCGGCACGACCACCCGCGTGGCCTCGGTGGTGATGCTGGGCTACACGGTGATGCTCACCGTGACCTCGACCAGCGCCTACGCCTCGATCTTCATGGTGCTCTTCGGCTGGGACCGCTGGTTGGCCCTGGTCGTCGGTGGCGGCATCGTGCTGTTCTACTCCAGCACCGGCGGCATGTTGTCGATCACCCTGGCGGACATGGTGCAGATCGTGGTCATCACCATCGCCGTGTTCGGTCTGATGCTCCCCATGTCCTTCAACCAGGTCGGCGGGTTCGCCGGCATGCGCGACCGGCTCGGCGACGAGTTCTTCGACATCGGCGGCATCGGGTTGCAGTCGATCATCACCTACTTCGTCATCTACACCCTGGGACTGCTGATCGGACAGGACATCTGGCAGCGGGTCTTCACGGCCCGGTCCCCGCAGGTCGCACGGTGGGGAGGGACGGCTGCCGCGGTGTACTGCATCCTCTTCGCCGTCGTCGGGGCGCTCGTCGGCATGGCCGCGGCGGTGCTGCTGCCGGGCATCGCCGACCGCGACGACGTCTACGCCCAGGTCGCCACGGAGATCCTCCCGGCCGGCCTCGGCGGCATCGCCCTGGCCGGCGGCCTGGCGGCGATGATGTCGACCGCCTCCGGCGGGCTCATCGCCGCGTCCACCGTCGCCCGGGAGGACGTCGTCCCGCTGATCCGTGACCTGTTCGGCCGCCCGGCGCCGGCGTCCCCGTCGGACGCGGTGGCGGACGCCGAGGCCGCCGAGGTGCGTGGAAACCGGCTGTGGGTGCTGGGACTCGGTGTCCTGACGCTGGGCATCGCCATGGTCGTGCCGGACGTGGTCGCCGCCCTGACCATCGCCTACGACCTGCTGGTCGGTGGTCTGCTCGTGGCGATCATCGGCGGCATCGTCTGGCGACGGGGCACCGGCAAGGGCGCGATGTGGTCGATGGTCGCCGGCACGGTCGGCACCCTCGTGACCATGGTCGTCATGGAGGTCAACGCAGAGGAGAGCCTCGGCGGTGTGCTGGCCAACGAACCGATCTACGTGGGGTTGGTGGCCTCCTTCGTCGTCTACGTGGCCGTCTCCCTGGCCACCCCGCCGACGGACCCGCAGGTGCTGGCGAAGTGGACGGCACGCATCAAGGGCGCGGACCACGAGAACGAGAAGAAGAACACGACCATGAAGGAGACGGTGAAGTAGCGATGACTGAAAACAAGACCGACAACCAGACCCGCATCGGCGGGGACGTGGTGCTCGAGACCCTGACCGCCCTCGGCGCCCGCGGTGTGATCGGGCTCCCCGGTCAGCACGCCCTCGGCCTGTTCGACGCGCTGCGCCGCTCGGACCTGCCGTACCTCGGCGCCCGGGTGGAGAACAACGCCGGCTTCATGGCGGACGGCTTCGCCCGGGTGACCGGTACCGTCGCACCGTTGCTGCTGTCCACCGGCCCCGGTGCGCTGACCTCCCTGGCGGCGCTGCAGGAGGCCGCGGCGTCCTCCATCCCGGTGCTCGCGCTGAGCGCGCAGGTCCCCGTCGCCGGTCTCGGCGGCGGACGCCACGGCTACCTCCACGAGCTGCCCGAGCAGTCCGACTCCTTCCGCGGGGTCGTCAAGCACGTGGTCACGGTGCGTGCCATGTCGCAGATCCCCACCGCGGTGGCGGACGCCTGGCGCATCGCCGGGTCCGCGCCGAAGGGACCGGTGCTGGTGGAGGTCCCGCAGGACATCCTGCTGGCCGACGCCGCACGTACCGTCCCCTCGTTGACGGGCGACGCACTCGCCGCCCGCGCCGAGCCGTCCTCCCTGGACCCGGTGCCCGAGATCACCGACTACGCCGCCGACCTGCTCGTGAACGCCGAGCGTCCGGTCATCTTCGCCGGCGGCGGTGTGGTGCGCGCCGGTGCGCGGGAGGAACTCGTCGCCCTGGCCGAACGCCTCGATGCGCCGGTGGTGACCACCGTCGGAGGCAAGGCCGTGCTGCCGTGGGACCACCCGCTGTCGGCCCGGTCATGGATCGAGGACATCGCCACCACCGAGTTCCTCGAGGACGCCGACGTGCTGCTCATCGTCGGCAGCGGCGTCGGCGAACTGTCCAGCAACTACCACACCTTCGCCCCGCGCGGCCGGGTCATCCAGGTCGAGGCCGACCTCGGCAAGCTCGGCTCCAACCACGACGGCGTCGGCATCCACGCCGACGCCCGCGCAGCGCTCGCCCTGCTCGACGGCTACGTCGAGGCGTCCGGAAGGACGTCCGACGCCACCCGCCGTGCCGCGGCCACCGACCGCGTCGCCGGGCTGCTGGACACCGTGGACAGGCGCATCGCCGGACAGGGTCTGGAGAAGGAACGTGCCCTGGTCAGCGGGCTGCGCGAGGCCGTGCCGGACGACACCCACGTCTACTGGGACATGACCGTGCTGGCCTACTGGGCGTGGTCGGCGTGGGACGTCCGCGACGACGACTTCGCCTCCGCCCAGGGCGCCGGCGGGCTGGGCTACGGCTTCCCCGCCGCCCTCGGCGCCGCCTTCGCCCGACGCATCACCGCGCAGGACGCCCCGGCGTCCGTGCTGGCGGTGTCCGGCGACGGCGGCGCGCTCTACGGCATCGCCGAACTCGCGGTCGCCGCGCAGAACAACCTGCCCGTCGTGTGGTTCATCGTCGACGACGGCGGCTACGGCATCCTGCGCGAGTACATGGAGGGTGCCTTCGGCACCGCCACCGCCACCGAACTCGCCCGTCCCGACTACGTGGCGTTGGCGCAGTCCTTCGGCGTCACCGCCGAGACCACCACCATCGGGGACGCGCCGGACGCCGTCGCCCGCGCGCTCGTGTCCGGCGAACCGCGGGTCGTCGTGCTGCCCGCCGTGCTCGACCTGTTCGCACCCACCCACCTCGACCGGCTCGCCGAGAGCAAGGAGAACAACTCATGACCCGACCACTGGTCCTCTTCACCGACGAGACCGACCTCGACCCCGTGCCCGGACGCACCCTGCTCGAGGACGCCGGCTGCGACACCGTGCTCGCCGACCTGCCCGTCGGCGACGGCGTACAGGAGTTGCCGGACGGTACGGAGCACGCCGTCGGCCTCGTCGTCGGCTACGCCCGGATCGACAAACCGCTGCTCGACCGGCTGCCGGACGTCGGCGTGATCGCCACCATGAGCGCCGGCACCGACATGATCGACGGGGAGGAGGCCGCCCGCCGCGGCATCCGCGTGGTCAACCTGACCTCCGCGGCCACCGAGGAGGTCGCCGCCCACGCCCTCACCCTGGCCCTGGCCGTCGAACGGCACCTGCGCGAGAGCCTCAGGGTCACCGCGGAGGGCGGCTGGACAGACGACGTGGACGCCGTACCCCGTCGTCTCAGCGGTCTGACCCTGGGCCTCTACGGGTTCGGACGCATCGCCCGCCGCCTCGCCGAGATCGCCGGCCCGCTGGTCGGTCGAGTCATCGCCCACGACCCCTACGTGGAGACCGCGCCCGACGGTGTGGAGCTCGTCGACCCGGACCGTCTCCTGGAGGAGTCCGACATCCTCTCACTGCACCTGCCGTTGACGGAGGACACCCGCGGGGTCGTCGACGCGGCGGCCCTGGCACGTATGCGCCGTGGATCCACCCTGGTCAACGTCTCACGCGGCGAACTGGTCGTGGTGGAGGACCTCGCGGCGGCGCTGGACTCCGGACAGCTGACCGGCGCGGGCCTGGACGTCCTCCTCGGCGAACCGCCGGCCGCGGACGCCCCGGAGCGCACGGACCCGCGCATCCTCGTCACCCCGCACGTCGCCTTCCTGTCGGAGGGGTCCCTGGAGCACTACGTGCTCGACCCCGCGCGCAACGTCCTCGACTGGCTGCACTCCTCCGGCCGGCTCTGACGCGGCACCGACGTCACCTGGGCAGCGGCTCAGATGACATGACGGTGTCGGTGGCCCCACCAGTGAGCGCCGCGAGCTTCCCGGCTGCCTCGGATCCGGGCGCGGCGGTGAAGATCACCAGGTGCAGCCCGGCACCGCCGCCACTGTTGACGTCCACGACGTCGCAGTCCAGCTCCACGGCCCCGACGTCCGGGTGCACCACGGTCTTGCGTTGGCCACCGTGGTCACCGACCGCGGCGGTGTCCCACATCGTGGCGAAGGTGTCGCTGTGTGCGCGCAGGGTGGCGACCAGGGTCGTGAGGTCCGGGTCGGTGGGGTGCAGGGAGTGCACCCGGCGCAGGTCGGCGGTGAGCGAGGCACGGTAGGCGTCGAGGTCGGGGTGGTGGACGCGGTCGCCGTCGCCGAGGAAGTGGCGCCACACCAGGTTGTCGTTCATCGCCGGTTCGCCGGCATTCGTCCCGTCACCTGTCCCGTCCCCGGTAAGCGCGGCCCAGGGGGCGTTGTGGTCGAGCCGGGTCCAGGTGGCGTCGAAGACGCCGACGGGTGTGTCGTCCAACCGGTCGAGCAGCCTGCGCACGCTCGGGGTGATCGTCCGGGGCACCAGGGCGCGCACGTCCCCGGTGTGCCCGGCGACGCGCAACGCCACCGCGGTCTCGTCGTCGGACGCCCGCAGCGCGCGTGCCAGGGCGCGCACCACGTCGGCGGTGGGGCGGGCGCGTCCCTGCTCGATGCGTTTGACGTAGTCGGCGGAGACCCCGGCGAGCCAGGCGACCTCCTCGCGACGGAGCCCCGGGGTGCGGGTGGAGTGGTCGCCGAAGGGCGAACCGACGTCGGAGGGTTGCAGTCGTCCCCGCCAGGCGCGCAGCAGGGCGCCGAGTACGTCGGTCCCGTTCATGGGGTTCAGAATACCGCGCGTGGGACGCGGGCGAAGGGGGGACGAACGGGGCCAGGCTGTTCCACCGCGCGGCGGGCAGTGTGGAGGAGGTACGGGGTACCGAGACACCAACATCCACCAACATCCAAGGAGCACCATGTTTCTCATCACCGGGGCCACCGGCAACGTCGGCGGCGAGCTCGCCACCATCCTCGCCGGGCAGGGCCACGCCGTGCGCGCCTACGTGCGCAACCCCGCCCGGGCGTCCCACCTGCCGGAGGAGGTGGAGCTCGCCGTCGGTGACCTGGACGACGCCGAGGCGCTGCGCGCCGCCTGCGAGGGTGTCGACACCGTCTTCTTCATGCAGGCCGCACCGTCGCCGGCCCAGGCGGAGACGCTGGTGGACGCGGCGACGGCGGCCGGGGTGACCCACGTCGTGGTGCTGTCCTCGATCGGCACGGTACTGCACCCGATGCCGGTGATCGGGGCGGCGATCAACGCCCGCGACGAGGTCCTGCGCAGCTCGTCGTTGGAGGTCACCTACCTGCGTCCCAACACGCTGACCACGAATGCGCTGTGGTGGCGCGAGGCCATCACCGCCGGACGGCCCGTCCCCGACCCGACCGGCGAGGGTCTGACCGGACCGGTCGACCCGTACGACATCGCCCGTGTCGCCGCGGTGGTGATGACCGACCCGACGCACCGCGGCCACGGCTACATCCTCAACGGCCCGGAGGCGTTGAGCACGCGTGAGCAGGTGCGGATCCTCGCCGACGTGCTCGGACGCGAGATCGCCGTCGCCGACTGCACCCCCGGCGAGCTCGCCGAGGCGTCCATCGCGGCCGGGACCCCCGAGCCGCAGGCCCGTGGCCTGCAGGACCTGCAGGAACTGTTCCGTGCAGGACGCTCCGGCGTGCTCACCGACGACGTCCGCAACGTCACCGGCGTCGCACCGCGCACCTTCCGCCGGTGGTGCGAGCTCCACCGCGACGACTTCGGGGTGTAGGCGGGACGTGGCGGTTGCTCGTTGCTCTCCGCGCCTACGCCCTGGATGACCCTGCGGTACGGGTGACGGCGACGAGCAGCAGCTCGGCCCGCACGACCGGGTCGTCGAGGTCGACCTCGCAGATCTGCGCGATGCGGTCCAGGCGGGTGCGTACCGTGTGCCGGTGTACGCCCAGGGTGTCGGCGGTGGCGGCGACCTTCCCGCCGGCGCGGAGCCAGGCCAGCAGGGTGTCCGTCAGCTCGTTGCCGGTCCCGCCGCCGGATCCCTCGCCGAGCAGGCGGTCGACGGTTTCGCCGGCACGCCGGTCCAGGGCGTCGCGTACCGCCGGCTGCTCCAGCCAGTCCGCCCCCGCCCCGTACGGGCCCACGTGGCTGCCGGGTGTCAGGGTGCGGGCGGCGGTCTCGAGGCGTCGCACACGATCCATGGTCACCTCGCCCCAGGCCACGGGTTCGCCCACGGCGACGCGGACGCGTGCGGCGGCCTGGCCGAAATCACCGGCGATGTCGGCCACACGGCGCGACCCACGGAACAGCAGCAACGCGGTCGTGGCGTCCAACCCGGTGACGAACAGGTGGCGTCCCGCCCGCTCGGAACGCCGGTCGGCCTCGGCCAGGGCGGCGTCCAGCTCCCGGGGGCGGTCGGCGGTGACCACCGTGGGGCGGACCCGCCCGTCGCCGTCGGACGCCTCGTCGAGGATGCCGCCCACCGGCCTCGTGCCGTCCTCCCCGCGCACGCCCAGCAGCAGCTGGATGGCCAGGGTGTTCAGCTCCGTGCGGCTGCGCCGCAGGTAGGCGGGGCGTTGCAGCAGGATGTCCGCCAGGCCGGCGGCGTGCTTGAGTACCGCCCGGTCGTGCGGGGAGAACGGGTGGGACGCCAGCACCGTAATCAGGTGGAAGCGTTCGCCCTGCGGCGTCATGCGTTGGGTCAGGCGCCAGGTGCCGGTGCCCGCCTCCGTACGTGCGTCCGCTCCACTGTCGCGTTGCCGGCGCGCGGTCGCGACCGCGGACAACGCCCCGGCGTCCTGCCGGCCGTGCAGCCGACCGTCGTCCTCGGTGACCGCCACCGCGGCGTCCAGGTGGCGGGAGGTCGCGGCGAGCAGGGCGTCCAGCCCGCCGTCGACCGCGGCGGTGCTCAGCTTCTCCTGCACCACGACCAGGCGTTCCTGCTCCCGGCGGCCGCGACGGGCGCGCTCCTCGAGCACGGTGTTGAGGATCGAGATGAACGCGGTGTGGCGCGGCACCTCGATCACCGCGATGCCGTGCTCGCGCGCGGTCGTGACCAGGGAGGGCGGCACGGTGGGAAAGAAGAGGCCGGTGCCGAAGCCGATGGCGGTGACCTGCGCCTCGGCGAGGCGTCGGACGTAGTCGGGGAAGGGGTCGTCCCGGCCGACGCGGTCCGGGGTGAGGGCCACGCCGACGGTGAGTACCACGGCGTGGGGCTGCAGGAACTCTCGCGGGTCGGTCAGCTCGGTCGGCTGGATCACCGAGAAGCCCGCGCCTGGTACACCCGTACCGGCGACCGGTCGCAGGTCGAGGTCGCGTTGGGCGTGCAGCCAGGCCAGGGTCAGGTCGTCGGACATGGCCATACTGTACATTCTGCAACGAGAAGTTCGACAGGTAGGCCATGTCGTCCACGTCACGTCGGCACGCATAATGGCGGCAACGGAAGAACGAGACAGACGAGACAGAAGAGACAAGGAGCCTCCCCATGCAGGACCTCACCTACCGCCTCCCGCAGGAGCGCACGACCACCACCACCGCGCCCGGCCCGCAGAGCGAGGCGCTGGCCGCCCGCCGCGACGCGGTCGTCCCGCGCGCCGTCACCCCGAACCTGCCGCACTACGTCGTCGACGCCGACGGCGGCGTCCTGCTCGACGCGGACGGCAACTCCTTCGTCGACTTCGCCTCGGGCATCGCCGTGACCACCGTCGGTGCGTCCAACCCGGCCGTCGTCGAGGCCGTCAGCGACGCCGCGGCGCACTTCACCCACACCTGCTTCATGATCTCGCCCTACGAGTCCTACATCCGCGTCGCCGAGAAGCTCGCCGAGATCACCCCGGGCGACCACGACAAGCGCGCGGTGCTGTTCAACTCCGGCTCCGAGGCCGTGGAGAACGCCGTGAAGATCGCCCGCAGCTACACCGGACGCGACGGCGTGGCCGTCTTCGACCGCGCCTACCACGGCCGTACCAACCTGACGATGGCCATGACCGCGAAGAACATGCCCTACAAGTCCGGTTTCGGGCCCTTCGCCTCCGAGGTCTACCGCGCACCGGTGTCCTACCCGCTGCGCGACCACCTCACCGGCGCCGAGGCCGCCGAGCGCGCCATCACCGCGCTGGAGCAGCAGGTCGGCGCGTCCAACCTGGCCTGCGTGGTCATCGAGCCGATCCAGGGCGAGGGCGGGTTCATCGACCCGGCCGAGGGCTTCCTGCCCGCCATCGTCGAGTGGTGCCGCGCCAACGACGTCGTCTTCGTCGCCGACGAGATCCAGGCCGGCATGTGCCGCACCGGCGACTGGTTCGCCTCCGACCACGAGGACGTCGTCCCCGACCTGGTCACCATCGCCAAGGGCGTGGCCGGCGGCATGCCGCTGTCCGCGGTCGTCGGACGCGCCGAGATCATGGACGCCCCGCACCCCGGCGGGCTCGGCGGCACCTACGGCGGCAACCCCGTCGCCTGCGCCGCCGCGCTGGCCTCCATCGACCAGATGGAGGAGCTCGACCTCAACGGCCGCGCCCGTGAGATCGAGCAGATCGTGCGCGAGGTGCTCGAGCCGCTGGTCGGCGAGTCGGCCGGTGCCGGTCTGGCCGAGGTCCGCGGCCGTGGCGCGATGATCGCCCTGGAGTTCGTCGACGCCGACGGGCGTCCGGACGCCGCGACGACCAAGGCCGTCGCCGAGGCGTGCAAGGCCCGCGGCGTCCTGATCCTGACCTGCGGGATGGACGGCAACGTCGTGCGCCTGCTGCCGCCGCTCGTCATCGGCGAGGACCTGCTGCGCGACGGGCTCGGCGTGCTCGCCGACGCCATCCGCGACAACGGTGTAGGCAAGTAGACGAGAAGAACACAGGAGGAACAACCATGAACAACCGCGTACTCCCGTCCGACCTGACCGACCTGCTCGCCACCCAGGTGAAGGACGCCGCAGCCACCTTCGACGTCGAGGACCCCGCCACCGGCGAGGTGCTCGTCACCGTGCCCGACCGCTCCGCCGACGACGCCGTCGACGCGCTGAGCAGCGCCGTCGAGGCGCAGAAGACCTGGGCGCGCGTCGCCCCGCAGCGTCGGGCGGACGTCCTGACCCGCGTCTTCGACATCGTCAACGAACGCGCCGAGGACTTCGCCACCACCATGACCCTGGAGATGGGCAAGCCCCTCACCGAGGCCCGTGGCGAGGTCACCTACGGCAACAGCTACTTCCGCTGGTTCGCCGGCGAGGCCGTGCGCATCCCCGGCCGCTTCACCCAGGCACCCGCCGGCAACGGCCACATCCTGGTGTCCAAGCACCCGGTCGGCCCCGTCCTGGCGATCACCCCGTGGAACTTCCCGCTGGCCATGGCCACCCGCAAGATCGCCCCGGCGCTCGCCGCGGGCTGCCCCGTGGTGGTCAAGCCCGCCAAGGAGACCCCGCTGACGATGATCCTCGTCGGCGAGGTCATCAAGCAGGCCCTCGCCGAGGTCGCCGGTGACCTGGGCGACTTGTCCGGGCTGGTCACGATCGTGCCGTCCACCCACTCCGGGGCGATCTCCGAGACGCTGATGGCCGACGACCGGCTGCGCAAGGTCACCTTCACCGGCTCCACGCCGGTGGGTGCCACCCTGGTGCGCCAGTCCGCCGACCAGCTGCTGCGTACCTCCATGGAGCTCGGCGGCAACGCGCCGTTCGTCATCGCCGCCGACGCCGACCTGGACCTCGCGCTGACCGGCGCGATGGCCGCGAAGATGCGCAACGGCGGCGAGGCCTGCATCGCCGCGAACCGTTTCCTCGTCGACGCCTCCGTCGCCGGGGAGTTCACCCGCCGGCTCACCGAGTCGATGTCGCAGGTCACGATGGGCCACGGCATGGACGAGGGCACCACGCTGGGGCCGATGATCACCGCCAAGCAGCGCGACGGCATCGCCGCCCTGGTCGACGAGGCCGTCGCCGCCGGCGCGACCGTCACCACCGGTGGGCAGGTGCCGGACGGCCCGGGCCACTTCTACCCGGCCACCGTCCTCACCGACGTCCCGGCGGACACGCGCATCATGCACGAGGAGATCTTCGGCCCCGTCGCCACGGTCACCACCTTCTCCACCCTGGAGGAGGGCGTGGCGATGGCCAACGACACCGAGTTCGGCCTCGCCGCCTACGGTTTCGCCGCCTCGCTGGAGAACGCGCAGTACCTGGCCACGAACCTCGAGGCCGGCATGGTCGGCATCAACCGGGGCGCGATCTCGGACGCCGCCGCCCCCTTCGGCGGTGTGAAGCAGTCCGGCTTCGGCCGTGAGGGCGGCACCGAGGGCATCGAGGAGTACCTCGAGGCCAAGTACGTGGCCCTGAACTGAGGTCCGGTCCCGTAGAGGGGCGAAGATCGAGCGTGGGATGGTTGAATCACCGGATTCAACCATCCCATGCTCGATTTCCGCCCCTGCGCCTTCCGCTGCGTCGGGCAAGCCAGTAGCAACACCTCTGGCCCGAGAGAAATATTGATGCCGGGTATTCCTTTTCCCCTGGGCACGGTGTTAGTTAGTAGAACTACCGACCGACACCGGTCCCACAACTGAAAAAAGGAGTCACCATGCCCACCCCTCCCATGTCCAAGCGCCTCTGGGCCGAGTTCCTCGGCACCTTCTGGCTCGTCTTCGGCGGCTGCGGTTCCGCCGTGCTCGCCGCGAAGGTCCTCTCCGACGAGTCGGGCAGCACGATCAACATGGGCATCGGCTTCGTCGGTGTCGCACTCGCCTTCGGCCTGACCGTGGTGACCGCGGCCTACGCCGTCGGCCACATCTCCGGCGGCCACTTCAACCCGGCCGTCACCCTGGGTTGTGCGGTCGCCAAGCGCGTCGAGTGGTCCGCCGTGGTGCCGTACTGGGTCACGCAGGTCGTCGGCGCCACCGTCGCCGGCGGCGTCCTGTGGGTCATCGCCGACGGGAAGGACGGCTTCAGCGCCAGCGGTTCCGGGTTCGCGACGAACGGTTACGGCGAGTTCTCGCCGGACGGCTACTCGATGCTCGCGGTGCTGGTCACCGAGGTCGTGCTCACCGCCGTGTTCCTCTGGGTGATCCTCGGGGTGACCTCGAAGAAGGCCCCGGCCGGTTTCGCCCCGCTGGCGATCGGTCTCACGCTCACGCTGATCCACCTGATCTCGATCCCGGTGTCCAACACCTCGGTGAACCCGGCCCGTTCGTTGGGTGTGGCGTGGTTCGCCGGCGGCGACGCGCTCGGCCAGGTGTGGCTGTTCATCCTCGCACCGCTGGTGGGTGCGGCGATCGCGGGCGTGAGCTACGCCTTCCTCACCGGTGACGAGGACGACGAGCACGCCGAGGAGGAGGCCCGCGTCGGCGCGGGTGCCTGATCCGTTCCGGCGGTAGCAGTCACAGCAGCTACAGCCGCCGGCGGAGCCAGGCGGAGAACTGGTCGACGACGACCACCAGGACGAGCACCATGATGATGTAGGTGAACATCTCGTCGAACTGGAAGGTCTTGATCGACCGGTTGATCAGCAGCCCGATGCCGCCGGCGCCGACGAGTCCGAGCACCAGGGAGCTGCGCACGTTCACGTCGAAGCGGTAGAGCAGCAGGCCGGTGAGCTGGGGCAGGGACATCGGCAGGGTGGCGTGCGCGATCTGCTGCAGGCGGGACGCCCCGGCGGTGCGTAGCGCGGTCTGCGGCCCCTGGTCGGTCTCCTCGACGGCCTCGGCCCAGAGTTTCCCCATCACCCCGGTGTTGTGCAGGATCAGCGCCATCACGCCGGCGAAGGGCCCCAGGCCCACGGCGGTGACGAGGATCAGGGCGAAGACGATGTCCGGGACCGCGCGCAGGAAGGACAGGACGCTGCGGCACGCCTGGTAGACCGCCCGGTTGGACGTCACGGTGCGTGCGGCCCCCATGGCGAGCACGAAGGCGAAGGGGATGGAGAAGGTCGTGCCGAGCAGGCCGATCCACAGGGTGGTGAGCAGGCCCTGCAGGCCGGGGAGCACCACGGAGTCCCAGGAGAGGTCCGGGGGCACGGCCTCGACGAAGAAGTCGACGATGTTCGACCAGCCGGCGACGAGCCGTTCGAGGTAGAACTCGGTGCTGTCCACCGCGATCCAGTGCACGGCGACGAGGGCGGCGATCGCCGCGGCCCAGGTGAGCGTCCTGCGGCGGGTGTCGCGCGGCGGGACGGGGGACGGCGCGACGAGCGCGGGGGGCGGGGAGGAGGGGGCGGACGGGGGCGGGGAGGTGACGGTCATGCGGGGGCCTCTGTCGTGTCGGTGTCGGCGGTGTCGGTGGCGTAGAGCCGTGAGATGGTCGCCAGGTCGGTCTGCGTGGCGGGACGGTTGAAGGCGACGCGCCCCCGGCGCAGTCCGACGACGGTGTCGCAGTAGTCCAGGGCGAGTTCGGGCTGGTGGACCACGCACACGCAGGTGATGCCGGCGCTGCGGGCGATGTCGCGCAGCAGGGCCATGACCTGGTGGGCGGCGGTGGGGTCGAGGGCGGAGGTCGGTTCGTCGGCGAGGATCACCGTGGCGCGCTGGCACAGGGCGCGGGCGACGGCCACGCGTTGCTGCTGGCCGCCGGACAGTGAGCCGGCCCGGTCGTGGGCGCGGTCGGCCAGGCCCACGCGCCGCAGGCAGCCCATCGCCTCCTCGCGCAGGGCGGTGGGGAAGGTCAGGGTGCTCAGTCCGCGCCAGCGCGGGACGTGGGCCAGGCCGCCGGCGCAGACGTTGTCGAGCACGCTGCGCCGGGGCACGAGGTGGACCTTCTGGAAGATCATGGCCGTGCCCACGCCGGAGCCCACGCCGGAAGGCACGGACACCTCGCCGCGGCCGTGGGTCTCCAGGCCGGCGATGATGCGCAGGGCGGTGGACTTGCCGCTGCCGTTGGCGCCGAGCAGGGCGACGGTCTCGCCGCGGTGGGCGTCCAGCGAGACGTCGTGCAGGACGTGGTTGTCGCCGAAGCTCTTGGAGATGTGGGTGACGCGCACGAGCCGGTCGGCGGCGACGTCGGGTGGGGTGCTGGTGTCGGTGGGGGTCATTCGACGTCCTCGGGGGTCATGCCGAGCTCGTCGGCGAGGTGGAAGAGGGAGCGGTAGTCGTCCTTGGCCACCGCGACGAGCGGGCCGGGCGGGTCGATGTCCAGGAATCCGGCGACGGCGGTGAGGGTCTCGGGGTCCAGGCTGGTCAGCGCCTCGCGCAGGTTCTCCTTGAGTTCCGGGTTGGCGTCGCCGGCGATGGTGATCGGGTCGTTGGGGATGGGGTCGGACGACCAGATCTGCCGGAAGTCGTCCGGGTCGAAGGTGCCCTCGGCGCTGGCGCTGCCGACGGTCTGGGAGTTGATCTGGGCGGCGTCGACCGCACCGTTCTTCAGTGCGAGCAGGGCCTCGGGGTGGCCGCCGGCGTAGTCCATGGTGAGGTCGTCCTCGGTGAGCCCGGCGTCGGAGACGGCCATGCGGGGCAGGGCGTCGCCGGAGGTGGAGCCCACGCCGCCGAGGGCGAGCTGGCGTCCGCGCAGGTCCTCGACGGTCTTCACGGGGGAGTCCTCGGCGACCCAGATGCCGGCGGTGTAGGTGGAGAGCTCGCCGTCGGCGTCGCCGAAGGAGACCACGGGTTCGGCGTCGGCGATGCGGTCGGCGAAGACGTAGCCCAGGGGGCCGAACTGGCCGAGGGTGAGCGAGCCGTTGCGCATGGCCAGCACCTCGGCGGAGTAGTCCTCGACGATCTGCACGTCGACCTCGCAGTCGAGCGTCTCGCCGAGGTCGTCGGCGATGACCTGGTAGGCGGGTTCGAGTTTGTCGGGTGCCTCGTAGGGTTCGATGCCGAAGGCGATCTTGCCGTTGGGGCAGGTGGGGTCGTCGGGTCCGTGCCCGCCGGGCGCGCAGGCGGTGGTCGCGGCGAGCAGGACGGCGCAGGACGCGGCGAGCGCCGCGCGGTGCGCGGTGGTGGGCATCAGGTGGCCCTTCACAGCGCCGCGGGGACGGGCGAGCCGCCGAGGATGCGCTCGGCGAGGCCGAAGGACAGGGTCATGCCGATGCCGGAGGTGACGACGGCGACGGTGGTGCGCTCGTCCGGGTGGTGCAGGACGAGGTTGGTGGTGGGGGAGTCGGCGTAGCGGCCCTGCCAGCGTTGGCGCACCACCGGCTCGTTGATGCCCAGGTAGGCGGTGGTGCGGTCGAGCAGGAGCTGGGACTGGGCGGCGTCGATGAAGGGTTCGGGGCTGTCGTCGTAGTCGTGGGAGTCGCCGACGAGGATGCCGCCGGGCACGGCGGTGGCCATGACGTTGGCGACGGCCTCGGTGAGGGCGGGCTCGCGCGCGGCGAGTTCGGCGCGCAGGGCGTCCACCCCGGGCATCGCGGCGATGCCGTCGTAGCGGGTCATGGAGGTGCCGGTGAGCATCGCCAGGTCGTCCGGCGTGCCTGCGGGCCGGTCGATGAGCGCCATGGTGAGCGTGCAGGTGCGGATCTGCCTGTCGGTGACGAGCTCGGGGAGGATGTCGTTGACGTCGTTGCCGGGGCAGACGACCACGCGGGGGGCGCGGAAGGTGCCGCGGCTGGTGTGGACCTTGCCGTCGGCGACGGTGTGCACGAAGGTGCGCCAGATGAAGCGGACGCCGCGTCCGGCGAGGTACTGGGCGAGGGCGGGGGCGGCCTCGCGCGGGTCGACGCGCATGTCGCGCGGCAGGTGCGCGCCGCCGAGGCAGGCCAGGTGCGGGTTGCCGAGGCGGGCACGGACCTCCTCACGGTCGATGAGCCGGACGTCCTGCGCGCCGCGGTGGGCGTGGAACTCCCGCAGGACCTGCATCTCCGCCCCGGTGACGGCGGGAAGGACGGTGCCGGGGCGGGTGGCGCGGAAGCCGGCGTCGGCGGCGGCCGCCGTCCAGCCGGCGGCGGAGGTGGCGGCGAGGTCCTGGAGGGTGTCGTCCTGCGCGGTGAAGCAGGCGTGGCCGAAGTTCTGGACGGAGGCGCCGACTGGTCGGTCGGAGCGGTCGATGACGTGGACGGTGAGGCCCTGGCGGTGGGCGCGCCAGGCGGTGGCGAGGCCGAGGATCCCGGAGCCCACGACGATGAGGTCGGCGGTGTAGGTCATGGTGCTCATTGTGGGGCGGGTCCGCCGACCTGTCCACACTTGTACGGACAAGTTCATGAACAGTTCACGTGTTCACGGCGCGTTCAGCACATGTTGGCGTGCTGTTCCGCTGGCGGAGCAGACAAACACCAGGTGGATGCTGCTAGTATCCGTGGACATGAAACCCGACCCCGCGCCGAACCTGCACGTACAACTTCAGGACTACCTGCGCGAGATGATCACCTCCGGCGAACTGCGCCCCGGCGACGCGATCCCCAGCGAGGCAGAGCTGTGCCGCCGCTTCAACTCCTCGCGCAGCCCCGTGCGCCAGGCCGTCACCGCGCTGCGCACCGAGGGGCTGATCTCCGGCGGGCAGGGCCGACGCTCCATCGTGCAGTCCCCGGCCAGCTCGCAGAGCTTCACCACCCTGCTGTCCTTCACCGAGTGGTGCCGCTCCCTCGGCGCGGTCGCCGGGCAGCGCACCCTGGAACTGGCCCAACGTCCCGGCACCGACGAGGTCACGGAGGCCTTCGGCCTGGAGCCCGGCACACGCGTGGTGGAGGTCCTGCGCCTGCGCAGCATGGACGGCGAGCCGGCGATGCTGGAACGCGCGGTCTTCCCGCCGGACGTCGGACGCCACCTCTTCGACTTCGACACCGACGCCGGCTCCATCTACGAGCACCTCACCGCCGCCGGCGTCGAGCTCTACCGCGCGGAGAACCGGATCGACGCCCTCGCCGCCCCGGACGTCGACGCCGCGCACCTCGGCGTGGCGTCCGGCGCCCCGCTGCTGCGCGTGCAGCGGCGCACCAGCGACCCGCGCGGACGCCTGCTCGAGATCGCCGACGACCGCTACCTCCCCGACCGCGCCGCGTTCACCGTGGTCAACACCCGTTCCGGCGCCGCCGGGCTCTCCCGACTCCCCACCCACGACAGGACCGCATCATGACCCTCATCGTCTGCGACATCGCCGGAACCACCGTCAACGAGGACGGCATCGTCTACCGCCAGCTGCGCGAGTGTGTGGAACGACGCGGCGTGTCCGTCACCGCCGCGCAGGTCAACGCCGTGAAGGGGACGGAGAAGCGCTCCGCGATCGCCACGCTGCTCGGCGGTGCGGGGGACGTGGCCGACGTGGACGACGCCGTGGTGGACGCCGTCTTCGCCGACTTCATGGAGGGGCTGCGCCGCGAGTACGCCGCGCACCCGCCGCGTCCGATTGATGGAGTGGAGGAGGCCCTGTCACGGCTGCGGGAGGACGGCGCGGGCATCGTGCTGACCACCGGTTTCCAGCGCCCCATCGCCGACATCGTGCTCGCCGCCTGCGGCTGGAGCGTCCGTGACCGCGCGAGGGACGCAGCGCAGGACGCCGGGGACGCCGGCGCGTCCGGCTTCGTGGTGGACGCCCTGGTCACCTCGGACACGGTCGCCGCGGGGCGTCCGGCACCGTACCTGATCCACCACGCCATGGAGATTACCGGCGTGACCTCGGTCGACGACGTGGTCTCCGTCGGCGACACCGTGGCTGACCTGCGCGCTGCGGCGAACGCGGGGGTGCGCGGCGTCGGCGTGCTGACCGGCTCGGTGGACCGGGCGGTGCTCGCCGCCGAACCCCACGCGCTGATCCTCGACAGTCTCGCCGACATCCCGGCGCTGCACGAGGTGCCCGCCACCCGTCGTGCCGACTGATAGCCTGCCGCCAGAAGCCCCGCCAGTCCCCGCCCGATCTCGGGCGCCCGCGACCAGGAAGGACGCCATGAGCGAGCGCACCCGTCAACGAGACTCCCTGCTCTTCCCGTGGGTTCTCCTCGCCCTCTCCGTGCTCCTCCTGGTGTCCGGACTCTCCTTCATGTTCCCCGTGCCGGCGCTGCTCGGCGCATGGGCGCTCTGGCGCGCGCGTAAGACGCCGGACGACCGGCGCCCGGTGGTGCTCGCCGTCCTGTCGTTCGCGGTGGCCGCGCTGATGATCGTCGTGCTGACGGTCCTGACCCCCGTGAACTACGTGGACACGGAGGAGTTCCCGTCGACCGGCTGGGTGGAGCAGGAGTAGCGGGTCTGCCGAAAGCGGCCCCTTGTCCGTGAGGTGTGGGGTCAGAGGTCGGCGGCGTCGCCGAGGTAACCGACCAGCGGGCGCGGTTCGTCGATGACGGAGAAGTCCGTGGCGTCGCCTGTGATGATGCGTGACCTCTCGCCGCCGACCGCGGTCGGCACCGCGCCGGCCAGCGTCACGCGCCGGATCTTGCGGTGGTGGTCGCCGAAGTCCTTCACCCCGTAGTGCTGGGTGGCGTGGTTGTCCCAGAGCACCACGTCGCCGTCGTTCCAGTTCCAGCGGAAGGTGTTGTCCTCCTTGGTGATGCGGTCCTGGAAGGCGGAGAAGAGGTCCTGGAACTCGCGGGGCTTCAGCCCGGTGAAGCCCTTCACGAAGTGGCCCAGCAGCAGGGAACGCTCGCCGGTCTCCGGGTGGACGTGGACGACCGGGTGCTCGGTCTCGAAGACGTTGCGGGTGAACTCGCGGCGGTGCTCGGAGTCGTCCTCGGACTGGTGGCCGGCGGCGTAGTCGTACTCGTTGGAGTGCGTGGCCCAGAGGTTGTCGGCGAGGATGCGCAGGGGTTCGGGCAGTGCCTTGTAGGCGGCGGTGGTGTTCGCCCAGATCGTCGCCCCGCCGTAGGGAGGCAGGTCGATGGCGCGCAGGATCGAGATCTTCGGGATGCGGTCGACGAAGGTCACGTCGGTGTGCCAGGAGTTCGCCGCGCCCTCGAGCGTGAGACGTTCCAGGCCGGTGGAGTGCACGGTGGGGTGCGCCTGGGTGGGCGTGCCGAGTCGTTGGGCGAAGGCGTACTGGGACTCGTCGGTGAGGTTCTGGTCCCGGAAGACCACGGCCTTGTGGGTGGCCAGGGCGGTGCGGATGAACTCGACCTCGTCGTCGGTGATGTCGCCGCCGAGCCGGATGCCGTCGACCCGGGCGCCGATGTTCTGGCCGAGGCGGGTGACGGACGGGGTGGGTGCTGTATTCCGGACGGCTTCTGCGTTCTCGGTGGGTGCGGTGAGCGTGCTGGTCATGGTGGTTCCTTCTTTCCGTGGTGGACTCGAATAGACTGCTCTGTCTATTCCGGTACGCTACGGAAGCGCCACCACGCGCGGCCAGCCTTCGCCTCACCCTGAACGGAAGTGCCGGGGGCCGAAATCGAGCGTGGGATGTCTGAATCACCGTGTTCAGGCATCCCACGCTCGATCTTCGCCCCTCTCCCCGGACATGAGGGGTACCAAGTTGGACCTGGGAGCGTTGAGTCGGCGAACTCAACGCTCCCAGGTCCAACTTGGTACCCCCTGGCACCGCGTCCCCGCCTCGCCGCGGTGCGCGCAACGGCCTGCGCCCCGTCGACCGGCTGGGCGGCTCAGTCGAAGGCGTCGGCGGCGTCGCGCGCCAGCTCGGCGAGGACGGCGGGGCTGTACGGTGCGCGTTCGCCGGGCACGTAGCGCACCGAGTGCAGGTCACCGCTGTACCGGTGGGAGCCGTGCGCCTCGTAGAGTCCCCAGTGCACCGGCCCGCCACGGTTCACGCCCACGTCGATGCCGCTGAACGGTGCCATGCCCACGAACGCCCACAACCCCGCCAACGTGCCGGACGTGCCGGACGCGCTGCGCTCCGCCTCCAGCGTCCACGTCGTGCGGAAGTCGGGCAGCGCCGTCGAGCGCAGCAGGACGCTCCGGCGTCCCTCCCGCAGGACGCCGGCGGCGACCTCGTGCAGCCGCCCGTACTCGTTGACCGCCAGGCGCACCTCGCCGGACCCGCCGTCGACGTAGACCACGTACCCGCCGCCCTGGTCGCCGTGGGCGACCAGCACCCCGGCGTCCCCCGGCGTGTACGTCACGTCGATGACCACCTCGAAGGAGCGCAGCTGGGTCAGCGCCGAGGAGCGGTAGCGCTCGAGTTTCGGGGTGCCGGGCAGCAGCGTCACCGGGGCCGACAGGCGGGTCTCGGCGGGACGGCGCAGCGACGCACGCGGGTCGCTGTGGTCGTTGAGCGGGAAGACCGTGTTCTCCCACGCGGCCTTCTCCCAGCGTGCGGCGAGGTCGCGCAGCACGTCCGGGTGTCCGGCGGCCACGTCGTAGAGCTCGTTGGGGTCGGACGCCACGTCGTAGAGTTCCCATTCGCCGTCGTCGAAGGAGGTGCCGGGGCGGTGGTCGGCGACGATCTTCCAGCCGTCGGCGTAGTAGCCGCGGTTGCCGCCGAGTTCGGCGTACTGCTCCGGGTGGGTGGACGGGTGCGCGGCGCCGCGCAGCACCGGGGCGAAGCTCACGCCGTCCGGCGTCTTCGCCGGACGCCCGCCGCGGGTGCCCGGGTGGGCCACGCCGGCGAGGTCGAGGATGGTGGGGGTCAGGTCGGTGACGTACTGGTACTGGTCGCGCAGTGCGGCACCGTCGGAGCGTCCCAGGCCTCCCGGCCACGACACCAGCAGCGGCACCCGTACGCCGCCGGCGTAGGTCTGCCCCTTGTAGAACCGGAAGGGCGTGTTCGACGCGTGCCCCCAGCCCTCCGGGTAGTGCGCCATCGAGCGCGGCCCGCCGATGAAGGACGGGTCGACGTCCACGTCGCCGTCCCAGTCGGACGGCAGCCCGGCGACGTGGGCGAAGCGGCTGAAGTAGGAGCGTGTGCCCTCCGGCCCGCCCTCGGCGGTGCCGCCGTTGTCGGAGGTGAACACCACGATGGTGTTGTCGCGTTCGCCCAGCTCGTCGAGCAGGTCGAGGACGCGGCCGAGGCTCTGGTCCACCGAGTCGACCATCGCGGCGTAGACCTCCTGGTAGCGCGCGTAGATCGACCTGGTCTCCTCGTCGAGGGAGTCCCAGGCGGGGATCTCGCGGCCGAGCTTGCCCTCGCGTTCGGGCAGCGGCGTGCCGGCCGGGATCACGCCGAGCTCGACCTGCCGGGCGTGACGGTCCTGCCGGACGCGGTCCCAGCCCACGTCGTAGCGTCCGCGGTGGTTCCCGATGTCGGAGTCCTTCGCCCCCAGCGGGCCGTGCATGGCGGTGTGCGCGAAGTAGAGGAGGAAGGGTTTGTCCGCGTCCGAGGCGCGCAGCGCCTTGATCGAGCCCAACGCCTCCTCGGTGTAGTCGTCGGTGAGGTAGTAGCCGTCCGGGGTCTGCTCGTGCTGGACGACGGTGTTGTCGCGCACCAGCTGGTTGGGGTGGAAGAAGGAGTTCAGCGCCTCCATGGAGCCGTAGTAGTGGTCGAAGCCGCGCTGCACCGGCCAGGACGACTGGTCCGCCGCGGCGTTCAGCAGGGCGTCGCGGGTGAGGTGCCACTTGCCCACGCCGAGGGTGGCGTAGCCGGCGTCGCGCAGGATCTCCGGGAGCGTGGCCACGTCGTCGCCGAGTTCCAGGCGGACGCCGGGGAAGCCGGGGTCGGAGTTGGCGACGTGGGCGAAGCCCGCCCGGTGCGGGTTCAGCCCGGTCAGCACCGCCGCGCGCGCCGGGGAGCACACCGGGGTGGTGTGGTAGTTGGTAAGCACGCGTCCCTCGTCGGCGAGGCGGTCGAGGTTCGGGGTGGGGATCTCGGAGCCGAAGGGGCCGATGTCGGAGTAGCCCATGTCGTCGACGAGCACGACGACCACGTTCGGTGCCCCGGGTGCGGCGCGGTTCTCCGCAGGCCAGGACGGTTCGGAGTCGGACAGGGTGCGTCCCACGCGGCCGTCGAAGTGCTCGTAGCCGCGGGCGTTTGCTGGTGCTCCCATCACGCACCCACCGTCGCGGGCCGCACGCGGGCGTCGCCGATGGATGGCACGGCCGCCAGCAGCTCACGGGTGTAGTCGGCGTCCGGGTGGGCGAACACGGCGTCGGTGTCGCCGTACTCGACCAGCCGGCCGCGGCGCAGCACGGCGACGGTGTCGCTGACCTGTGAGACCACCGCCAGGTCGTGGCTGATGAACACCATGGCGAACCCGAGGCGACGCTGGGTCTCGCGCAGCAGCCCGATCACCTCCGCCTGCACGCTGACGTCCAGCGCACTGGTCGGTTCGTCGGCGATGACCAGCGTCGGGTCCAGCGCCAGGGCGCGGGCGATCGCCACGCGCTGACGTTGCCCGCCGGAGAGCTCGGCCGGGTGACGCTCGGCGGTCCCGGGCGGCAGGTGCACGGCGCGCAGCAGTTCCTCGACGCGGTCGCGCCGGGCGGCCCGCGTGCCGACCCGGTGGATGTCCAGTGGCTCGCGCACGCTCCACCCCACGCTGTGGCGCGGGTCCAGGGAGGACGCCGGGTCCTGCGGCACCACGGCGACGAGCGCGTCCGTGGTCACCGTGCCGCCGGTGGGCTGCTGGATCCCGGCGATCACACGGCCCAGGGTGGACTTGCCGGAACCGGACTCGCCGACCAGCCCGAGCGTGGCCCCGGGGGCCACGGACAGCGTCACCGCGTCGAGTGCGGGGGAGGACGCCCGGGGGTCGTAGACCACGGTGACGTCCTGCACCGCCGCCGCCGGCGGCACTGCGCCGGACGCACCGGACGTGCCGGACGTGCCGGCGTCGGGGCGTCCTGCGGCGAAGCGGGGGACCGCGGCGATGAGCGCGCGGGTGTAGGGCTCGCGCGGGGCGTCGATGATGCGGCGGGTGGGGCCCTGTTCCACGACCTCGCCGTGGCGCAGCACCACCACCCGGTCGGCGTGCTCGGCGACCACGCCCATGTCGTGGGTGATCAGCAGGACGCTCAGCCCGCGGGTCTCGCGCAGCCGGTCGAGCAGGGTGAGGATCCCGGCCTGCACGGTGACGTCCAGCGCGGTCGTCGGCTCGTCGGCGAGCAGGACGTCCGGCTCTCCGGCGAGCGCCAGGGCGATGGCCACGCGTTGACGCTGCCCGCCGGAGAGCTGGTGCGGGTAGGCGTCGAGCCGGGCGGCGGCGTCGGGGATCTCGACGGTCTCGAGCAGCTCCACGGCGCGGCGCCGCACGGCGGCCCGCTGCGTCCTGCCGTGTTTTCGGCCCTGTTTCCGGCCCTGCGTGTGCGCGGTGATCGCCTCGGCGAGCTGCCAGCCGACGGTGCGCACCGGGTTCAGCGCGGACTGCGGCTCCTGGAAGACCAGGCCCACCCTCGTGCCGCGCACGGCCAGCAGGTCGGACTCGTTGGCGTTGAGGATCTCGGTGCCGTCGAGCGTCACCGAGCCGGACGCCCGGGCGCCGGCGGGCAGCAGGCCCAGCACCGCACGCGCGGTCATCGACTTGCCCGAGCCGGACTCGCCGACCAGGGCGAGCAGTTCGCCACGGCCCAGGTCGAAGGACACCGAGACCACCGCCGGACGCGGGTGGGAGAAGGAGATGGACAGGTCACGGACGGAGAGGACGGGGGAGTTGTTCATGGTCGCCTTTCGGGACATTTCAGGACGTCAGGGGTTGCGGGTGGCGCCGGACAGCGCCCGGGAGATGAGCAGCAGGCCGAGGATGAGCACCACGACCACGGCCAACGGGCCGACGGCGAAGAAGGGCGCGTGGTAGGCGTAGGCCACGCCCTCCTGGATCAACGTGCCCAGCGACGGGGTCGGCGGGACCACGCCCAGGCCGAGGAAACTCATCGCACCCTCGATGAACACGCCCACCGACATCGCCAACGCCAACTGCACGACCAGCGGCTCCAGACTGTTCGGCAGCACGTGGTGGCGCAGGATCCACGTCTCCGAGGCGCCCGCGGTCCGGGCGGACTCCACGTAGCCGCGCTCGCGCACGGACAGCGCCACCGAGCGGGCCAGACGCCCGAAGACCGGCACCTCTGCCAGGGCGACCACGATGAACACGGTGGTCAGCCCCGGGCCCAGCACCATCGTCAGCGCGATGGCCAGGATGATCGTGGGGAACGCCAGCACCAGGTCGAAGGAACGCTGCAGCACCGTGTCCGCCCAGGGGCGACGCCGGGCCCACTGCGCGCCGGCGAGGCCGGCCAGCGTGCCCGTCGCCGCACCCAGCGGGACGGCGAGCACGATGATCAGCAGGTTCACCCGGATGCCGTACAGGGTGCGCGAGAGGATGTCCTGGTTGGCGGTGTCCGTGCCGAACCAGTGCGCGGAGGACGGGCCGAGCAGGTTCGCGCCGGGGATCTGCTCGTCGGGGGCGTACGGGGCGATCAGCGGGGCGAGTAGCCCGGCGAGCACCACGGCGCCGGTCAGGAGCACGCCGACGAGTCCGCGGCCGTGCGTGAGCGCGCGCAGGAGGGGACGGTCGGCGCGTCCGGCACGGCTGGTGCGGCGCGCGAGTGCCGGGTCGTCCGGCGTGAGGTCGGGGCGGTTGAGCGTGGTGGTCGGGGTGACGGTCATCGTGCGCCCTCCAGTCGGATGCGGGGGTCGAGGTTGGCGTGGATCAGGTCGGTGACCAGCTGGATCACCACGAACAGCACCACGGAGAGCAGCAGCAGGACCTGCACCACCGGGTAGTCGCGCACGGCCACGGCCTGGTGGATGAGGTGGCCCAGGCCAGGCCAGGCGAACAGGGCCTCGACGATCACCGCGCCGCCGAGCAGCTGGCCGATCTGCAGGCCCAGCACGGTGACCGCCGGGGGCAGGGCGTTGGGCAGGACCTGGGTGAGCAGGATGCGCCGCCGCGGGATGCCCAGGGCGCGGGCGGTGGTGGCGTAGGGCTGGCCGAGTTCGGTGCGCACCGACTCGTCGAGGAAGCGGGTCAGTGCCGCTGCGGACGGCAACGCCAGGCACACGGCGGGCAGCAGGAGGTACTGGGCGGTGATGTCGGGGCGGTCGAGCAGCCCGTCGCGCGGCACGCCGCCGGCGGGCAGGACGACGAACACCACGCCGAAGACGATGATCGCCAGCGCACCGGTGACGAACGTCGGCAGGGCCACGCCGAGGGTGGCGAAGGCGGTCGCGGCGGAGCGCGCCCACCGTCGGTCGACGAGTTCGGCGCCGACGCTGACCACCAGGGCGAGGACGACGGCCAGCAGGACGGCGGTGGTGGTGAGCAGCAGGGTGCGTCCTGCGGCCTCCCCGACGAGGGTGGCGATGTCACCGCCGATGACCAGCGAGCGCCCCGGGTGCAGGGTCAGCAGGGAGCCGATCCAGGAGAGGTACTGGCTGACGGGGGAGGCGGTCAGCCCGAGGTCGTCGCGCAGGGCGGCGACGGCCTCCGGCGGGGCGTCGGACCCCGCGAGGGCCTCGGCCGGGTCGCCGGGGATCAGCCGGAGCAGGGCGAAGACCACCACGGACCCGGCGGCGACGACGGCGATGGCGGAGGGCAGGCGGCGCAGGAGGAAGGGCAGGACGGTCGGGCGGGTTCTGGTCGGAGTCGTGGTTGCGGTTGTGGTTGCGGTTGTCACGGTGGTGTTCCTCACGGGGTCAGGAGGTGAAGGTGGCGTGGGCGAAGACGGGTTCGGAGCGTTTGGTCCAGGTCACGCCCTTGAGGTTGGAGGCGGTGACCAGCGGGGCGTCGGGCCGGATGAGTTCGACGAGGAAGGCCTCGTCGAGCAGGATGTCGTTGAGCCGGCGGCAGGCGGCCTGCGCCGCGGGGGAGGACGGGGCGCCGGCGAGCCAGGCGTCGGCGGCCGCGGCGGAGTATGCGTCGCTGCGGAAGTTGGAGGTGTTGTGCTCGGAGTTGAAGGGGAAGGCGCTCACGGTCAGGGTGGCCGGGGTGTACTGCACGAAGTCGTGGCTGAGCAGCCACATGCCGTCGAAGCCGGCGTTGCGCAGCTTCTCGCCGTGCACGCCGGCCTCCAGGGGCTGCAGGTCCACGGTCACGCCGATCTCGGCGAGGTCGGCGCGGATGATCTGGGCGGTGTTCTGCTCGGTGGGGTCCGCCCCGCGGTAGGACAGGGTCGCGTCCGGCAGCGGGCCGTCCTCCTCCTCGACCTGCCCGACGAGCTCGCGGGCACGGTCGAGGTCGCGCTGGTAGGTGTCGTTGCGTTCCTCGTCGTAGGCGGCGGAGTCGGCGGGCCACGGCAACGACTGGGTGTAGCCGCGGCCCTGGTAGACCTCGTCGAGGATGCGGTCACGGTCCACGGCGTAGGCCACGGCCTGGCGCACACGCCGGTCGCGGAAGGTCGGGGCCTGCACGTTCATGCCCGTGTAGTAGGTGGCCCCGGTGCCGGACTTCTCGGTGACGTCGAAGAGGTCGTTGTCCTCCAGGGCCTCGGCGTCGCGGGGTTCGACGGCGGGCAGGACGTCGAGCTGCCCGGAGCGCAGCTGGGCGAACTGCGTCTGGCTGTCGGGGACGACCACGACCTCGATGCCGTCGATCGCGGGCGCGCCGGTGCGGTATCCCTCGTAGGCGCCGAGGCTGAGGTGGCTGCCGCGCTGCCAGTCGTCGAAGCTGAAGGGGCCGGTGCCGACGAAGGCGGTGCCGTCGTTGAAGGCGTCGACCGTGGAGTCCTCGATGACCGGCACGAACTCGAAGAGGTCGAAGACGTTGTTCACCGCCCGGGCGAACGTGAAGTCCACGGTGAGGGGGTCGGGGGTGTCGATGCGCTCGATCTGCTGGGCGGTGCGGGCGAGCTGTCCGGAGCGCGCCGGGTCGGAGTAGTTCTCGAAACTGGCCTTGACGTCGCCGGAGTCCAGGTCGGCGCCGTTGTGGAAGGTGACGTCGTCGCGCAGGTGCACGGTCACGTCCGTGCCGTCGTCGCTGACGTCCCAGGACTCGGCGAGGACGGGCTGCGGCTCGAGGTCACCGTCGTCGTCCTCCTCCTCGGCGTCGTACTTGGTGAGGGTCTCGAAGACGTTGCCGGTCACGGTGAGTTCGGCGATGCCGCCGCCGGAGTACAGCGTCTTCGGGCTGAGGTCGTTGGGCGTGCCGACGCGGGCGGTGCCGCCGTCGACGGGTTCGCCGTCGGCCGCGGCGAGGCGTTCGCCGACCGCGGAGGTGCAGCCGGCGAGCACGGCGAGGACGGTGACGCCGGTGAGGAGCGTCAGGACGGGGGAGTGGCGGGTCACGGCGGGTGGCCTCATTTCATTCCGGTCAGAGCGGATCGGTTGCAGGCGGGGCCTGCGGGAGGGGTGTGCTGAGCCAGAAGTAGACCATGCTGTCTAGGTGGGTTCACACCGTTCCATTCCCGGTGAGCCGATCGGGCCCGCCGTCGCGGCGGCGTGTGCAGACGGCGAGGGGCGGAAATCGAGCGTGAGATGTTTGAATCCCCGGGTTCGGACATCCCACGCTCGATTTCCGCCCCTCTCCCCGAACCCGTAGGGGTACCAGGTCCAACGTGGTCCCCCGGGGCCCGGCGGTCGGCCCGGAAGCGGCCCGAAGCAGGACGCCGCGGGGGGGGGCAGGTGCGCTCAGCGGCGGCGTCGGCGTCCGGCGGGGGTGGTCGCGGGGAAGTTCTCGACCGGGAAATTGCGGTTTAACCCGCGAGAAACAGAAAACGTCGACACTGTTACCTATGACAACATCAGTGACACCTATACCGGCCACCGTCACGCCCGAGGTCTTCAACACGGCACCCGCCGCCGCCCTCGTCGACCGGGTGGCGGAACTGTTCGCCAGCAGGACGCTCGCCGCGTCCGTCGTCGACGCACGCCCGTTCGCCTCCGTCGACGCGCTCTGCGCGGCGGCGTCCGACCTGCTGCGCGCGCAGGACGACGCGGGCGTCCTGGAGTCCGTCAACGCCCACCCGCCGATCGGCGGCACCGTCGCCGCCGGCAGCCTGTCCGCCGCCGAACAGGCCACCGCGCAGGACGGGGCGCAGGACGGCGACAGCGAACTCCAGGCGCTGCGCAACCTGCAGCCCACCTACCGGGAGAAGTTCGGCTGGAACTTCCTCATCCGCGCCGCCGGACGCGACAGCCGCCAGATCCTCGACAACCTCGTCGAGCGCCTGGCCCGGGAGCCGCAGGACGAGTGGCCGACCGTGGTCGACAACCTCGACGCCATCAACCAGCTGCGCCTGCGCGGCTTCGTCACCGAAGCAGATTCCGAGAACACGAAGGAGGCCCAGGCATGAGCCTGTCCACCCACGTCCTGAACACCACGACCGGTCTGCCCGCCGCGGGCCTGGACATCGCCCTGGTCACCGACCAGGGCGCACCGGTGGAGTCGGGCGCGACCGACGCCGACGGCCGTCACCGGTTCACCACCCCGCTGGAGCCGGGCACCTACCGCCTGCGCTTCGACACCGGCGCCTACCTGGACGCCTCGCAGACCGCTTCGTTGTACCCCTTCGTGGACATCACCTTCCACGTCACCGCGCAGCGCGGCGGGGCGGACGGGCACCTGCACGTCCCGCTGCTGCTGTCGCCGTTCGGCTACTCGACCTACCAGGGGAGTTGAGGCGTTAGATGAGCACCACCGACGAGTACATCCCCGGCACCATCGGCGCCGTCGCCCCGGACGGCACGCACCCGGTCGACCAGAAACCACCGCTGGCGCGCACGTTCATCTTGGGCCTGCAGCACGTCCTGGCGATGTACGCCGGGGCGATCGCCGTGCCGCTGATCGTCGGTGGTGCACTCGTCGCCGCCGGCGAGTTCGAGGCGGAGCACATGCACCACCTCATCGTCGCCGACCTCTTCGTCGCCGGCATCGCCTCGGTGATCCAGTCGCTGGGTTTCTGGCGCTTCGGGTCGAGGCTGCCGTTGATCCAGGGTGTGTCGTTCGTGTCGGTCGCCCCGATGATCTCCATCGGGTCCGAGCACGGCATCACCGCGATCTACGGGTCGGTCATCGCCACGGGTGTGCTGATGATGCTCATCGCGCCGTTCTTCGCCAAGGTGGTGCGGTACTTCCCGCCGCTGGTCATCGGCACGGTGATCACGGTGGTGGGGCTGTCCCTGCTGTCGGTGGCGGCGGGGTGGCTGTTCAACCAGAACGGTCCGGCGAGCGAGCAGGGTACGGGGCAGAACTTCCTGCTGGCCCTGGGCACGCTGGTCGTGGTGGTGTGCATCCACCGTTTCGCCCCGGCGGCGTGGAAGTCGATGGCGGTTCTGGGCGGCATCGTGGTCGGCACGGTCGCGGGCGTGTTCGTCGGCGCCAGCGACTTCTCGGCGGTGGGCGAGGCCGACTGGGTGGGTGTGCCCATGCCGTTCCAGTTCGGCACCCCGACGTTCGACATCGCCTCGATCCTCACGATGCTGCTCGTCGGCCTGGTGATCATGACGGAGACCAGCGGTGACATCGTCGCCGTCGGCGAAATCACCGGACGCCGCGCCACACCGCGCAGCCTCGCCGACGGCCTGCGCGCCGACGGTCTGGCGACGCTGCTCGGCGGCGTCTTCAACACCTTCCCGTACTCCGCGTTCGCGCAGAACGTCGGGTTGGTGTCGTTGTCGCGGGTGGCGAGCCGGTACGTGGTCACCGCCGCGGGCCTGATCCTGGTGGTCCTCGGCCTGCTGCCGAAGGTCGGCGAGATCGCCACGGGCATCCCGTCGCCGGTGCTCGGCGGCGCGGGCGTGGCGTTGTTCGGCATGGTCGCGGCGTCCGGCATCAGGACGCTGGCCACGGTGACGTGGACGGAGACGCGCGCGCTGATCGTGGGCGTCTCCGTGGCGCTGGCGATGCTGCCGGCCGTGTTCGACGGCCTCTACGCCAACCTGCCGGACAGCCTGGAGATGATCCTGGACAGCGGCATCACGGTGGGCGCGGTGTCGGTGATCCTGCTGAACCTGCTGCTCAACCGGGAGGGCGGCGGCCACCTCGCCGAGGACACGCTCGAGGAGGAACTGCAGGACGAACTGCAGGACGAACTGCAGGACGCCCCGGCCGCGCCGTCCGGCCTGCGCGCGGTGCCCGCGCCCGCCTCGTCCAGCGAGGTCTGAGCGGTGAACGCGCGCCCCACCGTCGTGCTCGGCCACGTCGTGACGCCGACGGCGGACGGCACCACGCTGGACGTCGCGTCCGGCGCGGTCGCCCACGCGGGCGGACGCATCCTCGACGTCGGCGCGGCCCGCGACGTCCTGCCGCGTCACCGCGGCGCGCTCGTCGAGGACCACGGCGACGCCCTGCTCGTCCCCGGTTTCGTCGACGCCCACGTGCACTTCCCGCAGGTCGGCATGATCGCCTCGCCGGGACTGCAGCTGCTCGGGTGGCTCGACAACTACACCTTCCCGGCCGAGGCCCGGTTCGCCGACGACGCCCACGCCGACGCCGTCGCGGACTTCTTCACCGACCAGCTCGTCGACAACGGGGTGACCACCGCCTGCGTGTACGCCACCGTGCACCCGGGCAGCGCGGAGGCGCTGTTCCGTCACGCGCGGCGCAGGAACCTGCGCGTCATCACCGGCAAGGTCTGCATGGACCGCAACGCCCCCGACGGCCTGCTCGACACCCCCGACTCCGCCGTGGCGGACAGCGCGGCACTGCTGGAGCGCTGGCACGGCGTGGGACGCCTCGAGTACGCCATCACCCCGCGGTTCGCGCCGACGTCCTCGGACGCGCAGCTCGCCGCGCTCGGCGAACTCGCCGCGTCCCACCCGGACGTGGTGGTGCAGACCCACCTGTCGGAGAACACCGGCGAGATCGACTGGGTGCGCTCCCTGTTCCCCGACGCGCTCGACTACACCGACGTCTACGACCGGGCCGGGCTGGTGCGCCGGCGTGCCGTGTTCGGCCACGGCGTACACCTGGGCGACCGCGAACTCACCCGGCTGGGGCAGGCGCAGGCCTCCGTGGCGCACTGCCCCACGTCGAACTTCTTCCTCGGCTCGGGCATGTTCGGCGTGACCCGGGCGCAGTCCTTCGAGGGCCTGCGCGTGGGGCTGGGCTCCGACGTCGGCGCGGGGACCAGCCTGTCGCCACTGGTCACGCTGGGTTCTGCCTATACCGCGTCGCGCATGCTGGACGCCCCGCTGGACGTCGCCGCGCTGCTGCGACTGGCCACGCTGGGCGGGGCGGAGGCCCTGGGCGTGGAGGCGTCCGTCGGGTCCCTGGAGACCGGGAAGGACGCCGACCTGGTCGTCCTCGACCCCTGCGCGGGCGCCAACTCCGACGTCCTGCGCCGACGCGCCGAGGCGGCCACCACCACCGACGAACTGCTCTTCGCCACGATGGTGCTCGGCGACGAGCGCGCCGTGGTCCGCACCGTCGTCGCCGGGGTGTGAGGGGTGGGGTCGGCGCCGGTCAGGACGGCAACGCCGAGTCGAAGACGCGGTTGAGGGTCTCGGCCTGGGGGAAGTCCAGGTGAGCGACACCGGGGAGGACCTCGAGTGTCACGTCCGACGCACCGTGGCCGCGGTACCAGGCTGCACCCTCCCGGGCGGCGGTGAGGGCGTCGAACCGGTCGTACCCGCGGGTGCCGTCGTCGAGGTCGCCGACGGACCACCGCAGCGGTACGTCACGGACGCCGGAGGACGGCCCGTCGGGCGCGTCCACCTCGTCGGGGGCGCCGCCGCCGGCCATCATCAGCGCACCTCCGGTGACGAGCCCGCGGGTGCGGCACAGGATCCCGTAGCTGATCATCTCGGCGCCGCCGGAGTAGCCGGACCACCAGATGTTGCCCGTGTCCAGGCCGGGATCGTCCCTCACCCGGTCCGCCACCAGCGCACTGAGCCAGTCGGTGTTGCTGTCGAGCCGGCGCCACCAGGTCGACCCACGACGATGGTCGGGGGTGCGCGGTGCGATGAGGACCATGTTGCGGGCGGCGGCGACCCGGGCGAGTTCAGCCAGGGTCGGTTCGGCGTCCGTGCCGCGGTCGAACTCGTCGGCACCGTCGCCGTGCAGGTGGATCAGCACGCCCTTCGGGGGCGTCCTGCCGCCGGTGCTGCTGCCGCTACTGCCGCTACTGCCTAAGCTGCCGAAACTGCTGCTGCCGCCGACGCTGCTGCCGCTGCTGCCGCTGCTGCCGCTGCTGCCGCTACTGCCAGCACCTGGGCTGGTGCTGCCGCCTGCGCAGTCGAAGGTGTAGACCTGGCTGCTCCTGCCGTCGTGGCGGAACTCGCTGACCTGCGGCGGGCAGGTGGCGGTGTCCGAACCGTCGCCCCGGTCACGCGGCAGGGCGGGGGCCACGATCCCGAACGCGACCCCGACCGTGACCCCGACGCCGACGGCCGCGAACGCCACGGCGGTGGCCCCTCGGGTCCACCATCCGTGCCGTCTCTGCGTGGGTTGTCTGCTCACACCACCAAGCCTAACCGTCCCGGGCGGACGGCCGGACGGTTCAGCCCGGCTGCGGTGCGGGTACGCTGACTGCACATGGCGACACGTTCAGACAGCCGCATCACCCCCGTCTTCCGCGCCCAGCACCAGGCCGCGACGGCCGGCAAGGTCCCCTCGCCGGTGCGCGTGAGCACCGTCGACGGGGAACTGTGGGTACGCGCGGTGCCGATGCCGGGCGCGGGCGTGATGAACAGCGTGCTGTCCACCGTCCACCTCGGCGACGGCGGCGTCACCGTCGTCGACCCGGGGTGGGCCGGCGGCAAGGCGCAGGACGCCGCGGCGAACGTCCTGCGCCCGCTGGACGCGTTCCTGCGCGAGCACGGCCGACGTCTCGAGGACGTCACCGACGTCGTCGTCACGCACGCGCACCCCGACCACGTCGGCGCGGCCGCGGAGATGCTGGGCGCCACCGGCGCGCGCTACCACCTCGGCGCGGTGGAGCAGCGCAGCGTCGACGCCGCACGCACCGGCACCTCGCAGGACGACTACGCCGTCGAGCACCACGCGGTCGGCGCGCCGGACGGCGTGCTGGAGAAGTTCCCCTTCTCGGAGAAGGAGCGGCGGCTGCCGCCGTTCATCCCGCGGCAGCGTCCGGACGTCCTGCTGCAGGACGGTGACCTGCTGCCCGACCACGGGGTGACCGGGGAACTGGGCTGGCGGGCGGTGCTCACACCCGGGCACACCCCAGGGCACCTGTGCTTCGCCGACGACGCCCGCGGACTGCTGATCGCCGCCGACCAGGTGCTGCCCGAGATCTTCCCCGGCATCGGCCTGGGGGTGGGCTCGCTGGGCGGCAACCCGGTGAAGGACTACCTGGCGTCCGTGGAACGCCTGGCGGAGTTCGACGACTACACCGTGATCCCCGGGCACGGGTTCTGCTTCACCGGGCTGGCCGAGCGGCGCGCGGAGACCACCGCGCACGTCATGGAACGTGCCGAGGAGGTGTCGCGTGTGCTCGAGTGGAACCCGGGCATCAGCGTGTGGCGTCTGGCGGGACGGCTCACCTGGAGCGGCGGCTGGGACTCGCTGGCGGACTCGCCGATGGTGTGGTCGGCCATCCGGCAGACGATGATGTACCGCGACCTGGTGCTGGAGAAGGCGTAGCTGCTCCTACAGCGCCGCCTCGACGGCGGCGACGACCTCGGGGGCGTCCGGCACGGTGGCGGGGCGGAAGCGGGCGAGCACCGCGCCGTCCTTGCCGACGAGGAACTTCTCGAAGTTCCACTCGACGTCGCCGGCCTTCCCGTCGGCGTCGGGGGTCGTGGTGAGCTCGGCGAAGAGCGGGTGGGCGTCCGGCCCGTTGACGTCGAGCTTCTCGGTCATCGGGAAGGTGACGCCGTACGTCGCCGAGCAGAACTCCGCGATCTCCTCGGCGCTGCCCGGCTCCTGGCCCATGAACTGGTTGCACGGCGCACCGACGACGGTCAGGCCGCGGTCCCGGTAGTCCTGCGCGAGCTTCTCCAGGGCGGTGTACTGCGGGGTCAGCCCGCACTTGGACGCCACGTTGACGACGAGCAGCGGGCCGTCGAACGCGGCGAGGTCGAGCTCGCCGCCGTCGAGGGCGCGGACGGGGATGGTCTTGATGTTCGTGGAAGCCATGTCCGCGAGGGTACTGCTGGCGGTGGGACGCCGTCACCCACTGTGACGGTCGAGCAGCGCCTTTGCCTGCGCCACCACCAGTGCCCGGGCTTCGGGAGGCTCGATGACCTGGACGGCGCTCCCGAACTGCAATAGCTGGCGGACGCCGCCTACCTCGGAGTATGCGACCGAGATCCGAACACTGCCATTGCCGGAGTTGTCCGGCTCGGTCACCTCGGTCAACCTCGACCCCAGGATTCTGCGGGCGATGTCCAGTCGGCTTCGCTCGAGGTCGGCGGTGACGATGATCTGCTCCCTGGGTTGTTCCAGCGCCTCTGACATGTCCGTCACCACCGAATCGAGAGTCTGCCCGGGGCGTAGCCGCCGTGGTTCATCGAGGACGGCCCACGACTCGAGCCTGCTCGTGGTGTAGAGGCGGGGAAAGCTGTTGCGGTCAGCCACGAGCTACCAACGGCCACCTCTGCCGAGTAGCCCGTAGGGGTCCACGATGCGATTCTCCGAGGTGTGCTCACCGCTTCGGCGGTACACGATGGACAGTCGTCGGGCTTTGCGGACATCATCCGCGAGAGCCGAGACATCGCCGTGGTCTGGACGTTCCGTGAACCACGGGTGATTGTCGATGGTGACTACCTCGGACAAGGACAGGGGGCCGAGGCGGTCTCGGGTGCGGGCCGTCCCCAGTTTTCCGAGTGCCGTGGCCGTCAGTGCAGCCACCCCAAGTTCTGCTGCACGGTCGACATCGAGTCCGGTAACCCGGAGGAGGTCCTTCTCCCTAGTGGAGAGACCGGAGACCGGGAACCGACCGCCGGGGAGGAGGGTGACCCCGCCGTACCGTCCTGGCTCGGTGACGATCGGCGCACCTACGTCCTGGAGCGTGACGAGATCCCGGTGGATCGTCCGGGGCGAGACGCCGAGGTCATCGGCAAGGCGAGCCACGGTGTTGTTTCCTGTCGACTTGAGGATGCTGATCAGGTCGAACAGCCGTTGGGGGCGGGACACTACTCATCCTTCCGCAGGGTGGTCGTGGACTGTATCGGGTGCCGGGACGAAACCCTGACATGTTCTGTCATGGTATCCGTTCATGCTGGGTTTCAGAGGCGAAGTGAACTGATGCCTCGTCAACTACGACCGAAAGGAAGCCACAATGTCAGAGCCCAACCCCTACACCTTCATTGTCTATGTCCGGGATGCCCAGGCATCGGCGAAGTTCTACGGAGACCTCCTCGACACGACCCCGGTATTCGACTCGCCGCGGTTCATCGCCTTCGAGTTGTCCCCAGGCGTTCAGCTTGCTGTGTGGAGCGGATCCGATGTCTACGGAAGCACCTTGCCTTCGGAATCGGCACTGCCTCGCACCAGCGAACTCTGTCTGTCGCTGGGTAGCGCAGCCGAGATTGACGCACGTTTCGTCGACTGGCGTGACCGTGGGGTCCAGATGGTCAAGGAGCCCTACGATGATGTTTTCGGGCGGACATTCGTCGCGGCAGACCCGGACGGGAACCTTATTCGGGTCGCTCCGGTGGACTGATGAGAGGTGGACCGTCCCGGAACACCCAGAAGTTCTGCAGCAGGAAGTTCAGCACCGTGGTCACACCCTGGGACAGGAACCAGGACCGAAAGAACACGCCGTATAGCCCGGCACTGCGTGGCGGATGACCAGGTCGACGACGACGGCGGCGGTGAAGCGCAGAACGTAGGTGACGGTGCTGACGGGGTCGACCCCGCGCCGCGTGCCGGATCCGGGGTCCCCGTGCCACGGATCGACCGAATCGTGCACGCGGCGCGGGGGCACGAGGATCACAACGTTCCTCAACGGACTCTGAGAAATGAGCGTGGCCAGGGCGTCCGCACGGCATCGATGTCCGGGGAATCATCGGTTGCCGGTCTGTGCCGGGCGGGGATGTCATGGGTGCAGAAACTGCCCCGACGGGTGCGGACACCGCTTCCGCTTCCTCGTCCCTGAATCGGAATCCGGAGTGACACTGTGTCTGCGACGACCCCTCAGAACCCACGGAGTGACGCGGTGCCCGGGCTCTCCACCGGCACCACCGTGGTGATGCTCCTGGCCTCGATCCTTCCGTTGATCGATTCGAGCCTGGTCAACGTCCTCCTCCCGTCCATCAGCTCATCCCTCGGGGTGCCTGAGGACTCCGTGCAGCTCGGCATCTCCGGCTACATGCTCGCCGCGACGGGCGGCATCATCCTGTCGACGACCTGTCTACGACGCTTCGGCTCACGGCAGGTCTGGTTCGTCGCGGTGGCCGGGTTCGCGGTCGGCTCCGCACTCGTCGGATTCGCGACGAGTCTCCCCGTCTTCGTCGCGGCCCGCGTCGTGCAGGGCGCGGCCTGTGGGTTCATCATGCCGGCCGTCCAGCAGCTCACCGCGGAGATCGTCGGACGCCAGGGGATGCGGGCCGCGTTGGCGACGCTGGGTCTCCCCGCCGTCGTCGCACCGGCGCTCGGGCCGCTGCTCGGCGGCGTCCTGGTGGACGCCGTCGGCTGGCGCGTCCTGTTCCTCGTCAACGTGCCGGTCGCCGCGGCGGCCGCGCTCATCGCGGTGAGCGTCCTGCCGCGCACCCGGGGCGTCCGGACCCGACTGGGGATCGCCCAGGCGGCCCAGGCGGTGCCGGCACTTCTCGGGATGGTCGGGTTGTTGTGGGTCGTGAGCAGCGCGCCGACCCTGCCGACGTGGGGCGTCGTCGCGGCATCGTGCCTCGCCGTCGCTCTCATCGCGGTGTTCTGCGTCCTGGACCTGCGCGCGGGGACGCCGTTGCTGGACGTGTCGTTGTACCGTCGTGCCTCCTTCGCCACGGTGATGGGGCTCTGCCTGGTTGTGGGGGCGGTGTTCTACGGGACGTTGCTGTCCACGTCCCTGCACGTGCAGGGCGATCTCGGTCAACCTGCCTGGATGGCCGGGGTGCTCCTCGGCGTGCAGGGCCTCGGTGCCTGGGTGGTGCGGAGCCTGATCAGGGGGCCGTGGAAGTCGGCCAACGCCTTCGGCGTCATCGCCGTCGGGCTGCTGGTTGCGGCGGCGGGGACGTTGGGGGTCCAGGCGATCACCACCTGGGACGCTGCGGCGTTCGGCGTGGCCGTGAGCTGTTCCCTCGTTCGTGGGCTGGGCCTCGGGGCCTGCACGTTGCTGGCGCTCTCTGCCGCGTACGAGGTGGTCACGGACGATCAGGCGCCGGCGGTCGGCGCGCACTCCAGGCTGATGCTGCAGCTCGGCGGGGCCCTCGGCACTGCTCTCGTCGGGGTGTGGTCGGGCTCGGCGGTCGGGCTCGGCGTGGCGGTGGCGGTCGTCGCGGTACTCGGGGCGTCCGGAGCCACCGTGCTCGTGGAGAGACGGCGGACGGCAGGGGTACCGACACCGTAATCTGGGCGCATGGATGACGCGGTGATGTTCGGACGTCGACTGCGGCACGCCCGTACCGACCGCGGGGTGTCACAGGCGGGGCTGGCGTCCGGGATCTGCTCGACGAGCGCGGTGTCGCGCTGGGAGGACGGCCAGAGCGTCCCGCCCGCCGATATCATCGCTGACCTGGCTGAACGGCTGGGCCTGGGTGTCAGCGTCCTCACCGGCCGGGGCTTCGACTCCCGCCTCGCGGAATCCCCGGACGGCTTCGACGCCCTGGTGACGGTCGCCTTCGGATCATCACCGTGTGACGCCACCTCGCCGATGTCCGCCTGGATCTCACGGGCGCGACTGGCACTGGACACCGCCGACCCGTGGACGGAGGGAGACCCACGACCTGTTGTCGATGACCTGCAGGTTGATCCGCTCACGGCGACGACACCGGCGGCCCTGGAGATCGTCGAACTGCTGGACGCGCTGGCCCATGTCGCAGCAGACCCGACCGCCCGGACGGTGGACACGCTGGTCGCGACCCTGACGTGGACGCAGGACGCCCCGGGGATCTTCCGGCGTACGGCGATGGAGACGGTGGTGGCAGTTCTCCTCCTCGCGGAGATGCCGATCGCCGCCCGCGGAGCGGTGGCCCGGGTGTCGCCGGCCTCCATCACGGAGACGACGCGACTCCTGCTGACCTGGGATGACGGAGGCTCCGCGGAGGACGGGACGCCTCTGCCGGCGGTGCACGCCCGGCGAACGGCGCGGGACGTCGCCTTCTCCGTCCTGCATCGCTCGATGAACGCAGGGCGCCCGGATCCCGGGATCGTCGATGCGGTGGTGGCGTCCTGCCCCGGCGACGGGCTCGTCGCCGAGTGGGTTGAGGCGCGCTCGGCACCTGATGGGCGGTGACCACGGGGCCGACCCCGCGCCACCGACCAGACGGCCTACGTCGGGCCGAGCTCCAGGACCTCGACGCGTCCCATCCCCACCCAGCCGACGGAGTCGGAGACCATGCGCGGCTGGTGGACGTGGGCCAGGACCCACCGGTCGTAGCGGCGTGACTGCAGTTCGGCGAGGGTGGTCGGCAGGCACGGTTTGCGGCTGAACTCCCCGGTGAGGCTGGTGTGCAGTACTCCCAGGTGCACCTCGCCGTCTGCGCCGTCCGCGCCGCTGCCGCCGCCCCCGGCGATGGGGAAGCACTCGACGATCCGCCGCGGGTCGGGGTCGTCGGCGACGGAGACCGTGTGCACGGTCAGCCCGCCGACACGCATCTCGGACGGCCCCTCGGCGGGGGCGACGGTGAGCCCGTCGATGTGGGGCAGGCGTCGGGGAAGGTCGGCGGCGACGTCGTGGTTCCCCCAGGTCACCAGGACGGGGACTCCGGTGGCGACGGCGGCGCGCAGGAACGTCTCGGCGTCGGCGACGACCTCGTCGGTGGCGTAACCGCGGTCCACGAGGTCCCCGGCGAAGACCAGGAGGTCCGCGCCGCCGCGCTCGGCGTCCTGCAGCGCCGAGAGCGACGAGAGCGCCGAGAGTGCCCACGGGAGTCCGGGGGCGGTGGGAAGTCCCAGGTGCAGGTCGGCCAGGGCCGCGACGATCACGAGGCAGCCTCCCCGGTGGGACGCGGCGTGGTGCGTCGGGCCAGCCAGGTCTGCACGACCAGCAGGACGACGGTGGAGCTGAACACGCCGATCAGCGTCATCGCCATGGCCTCGGTGCGGTGGCCCTGGTCGAACTGGCCCATGATCCAGGGCGACAGCAGCGTCATGTCACTCGGCCGGATCAGCGAGGCCATGACCAGCTCCCGGATCCCGGTGAGGAAGGCGAGCAGCCACCCGGCCACGAGCCCCGGGACGAGCAGTGGCACGGTGATGCGCCGGAAGGACAGCCAGGAGGACGCCCCGGCCACCGTCGCCGCCTCGAAGACGGCGGGGGAGACCGCCTGGGCGGAGGTCTTGATGTTCTGCACCGCCATCGGCAGGAACAGCGCGGTGTAGCCCAGCACCAGGATCCAGGGGGTGTTGTACGGCGTCCACGGCAGCCACCGGGCGTTCCACAGGAAGATGAACCCGATGGCCAGCACGATGGCCGGCACCGTCTCCGGGGAGACGGCGAGGAAGTCCGTCACCCGCGACCGCAGCCGGCCGGACGTGGCGTCCTGCGTGCCTGTCGGCGTCCCGCGCAGGGCCGTCACCAGCGTGACGGCGAGGGCCAGCAGGACGGCGGACGTGGCGCCGACCGCGCCGAGGAGCGCGGACGTCGTCAGCGCCTCCCGCGCCTGGTCGCTGGACAGCACGATGGCGAAGTAGTCCAGGGTGAGGTTGTCCGGGGTCGGTGGCCTGGAGCGCAGGATCGTCGTGGCGCCGAGGATGATCGACACGTACGGTACGACCACCGACACGAGCGCCACGACCCCGATCCACGCCCACCCCAGGGCCAGGACGCTGCCGCGCAGCGTCAGGGAGACGGGACGTCCCGTCCGGCCGTCGGCGCGTGCGTCGCGGGAGAACCACTGCTGGACGCACCACACGCTGATACCCAGGGTGAACAGCAGCGCCGCGCCGACGGAGGCGGAGGAGAAGTCGAGCGGGTCGATCGTCACGTCCCGGTGGATACGGGACACGAGGACCGGGTAGCCGATGGCGTTGCCGAGGGTGACCGGGGTGCCGAACTCGCCCGCCGCACGGACGAAGAGGATCAGGGCGCCCAGCGACCACGGGCCCACGACCTGCGGCAGTACGACCCGGGCGAGGATGCGCCAGCGCGACGCACCGGTCACCGACGCCATCTCCACCGAGGACGCGGGGATCGCGTCGAGGCAGGTCCGCAGCAGCAGGTAGAGGAAGGGGAAGAGCTCGCAGGACATGATCAGGGCCATGCCCCACACGGAGTTCACCGTGCCGCGGACCGCGCCGCCGACGACGGAGCCGAAGAGCATGTCGGCGACGCCGCCCAGCCGGGTGACGTCCATCCACGCCATCGCGGCGACGAAGGGCGGGGTCATGAACGGCACCATCACCAGCAGGTCGATCCACCGGTGCCGACGCAGCTGCGTCCAGCTCGTGAGGAAGGCCAGCGGTGCGGCGAGGACGGTGGAGAACATAACGACCAGCACCGACAGCCACACGGTGTTGCCGAGGATCCTCGGCAGGTCGCCGTCGCCGAGATCGCCGAGCGCAGAGGGGGAGTCGCCGTAGCCGGTGAGGGCGGTGAGCAGCACCATCGCCAGCGGGGCGGCGAGGACGACCAGCAGGACGAGCAGGACGGCGGTGGGGCCCGCCGGCACCGTCCAGCGACGGGGACGGTGGCGGGAACGCGGCGCCGGAACGTCCTGCCTGGCGTCCTGCCCCGCCGGACGCCGCAGCAGGTCGGTCACGACAGGTACCGGGAGACGAACTCCTCCGAGACCGCGGAGGACTTCTCGGCGAGACCGTCGAGGTCGTCGGTGAGCAGCTCGGTGGAGTCGTAGTCGGTCGCGTCGGCGGCGTCGGTGTCGGCGTCGGCGGGGATCATGTGGTTGTCGGCGCTGATGGCCTGGCCCTCCGGGGAGAACATGAAGTCCACGAACGCTTGGGCGGCGTCCTTGTTGCCGGACTGGTCGGAGACCAGCACCGGGCGCGGGGTGACGGTGGTGCCGGACGCCGGGAGGACGACGTCCAGCGGCTCACCCTTGTCCATGGCCGAGCGGGCGGAGTAGTCGACGCCGCCGAAGACGACGGCCTTCGACCCCGAGGTGACGGCGTCCAGCGCCGGGCCGTTCGCCCCCTGGACCTCCATGCCGTTGTCGAAGAGCTTGTCGAAGAGGGCCCAGGTGTCCTCCTCACCCCACTTGTCGACCATGGCGGTGACGAGGTCGGCGGCGGTGCCGGACTCGCGCGGGTCGGGCATGATGACCTTGTCCTTGAAGGTGGCGTCGGTGAGGTCCTCCCAGTCGGACGGGGACCCGGCGCCGCCCAGGGCCTCGGTGTTCACCACGAGTGCGAGGGCGGAACCGTCACGTCCGGTGAAGTCGCCGGTGGACGAGGCCCAGCCTTCGCGCAGGTCGCCGCCGGTCTCCGGGGTGTACTGCTCGAAGGCGCCGGTGTCGGCCTGCTTGAGCGCGGCGGACCAGGACGCGAGGTACACCAGGTCGGCCTGCGGGTTGTCGGCCTCGGCCGTGAGCTTCGCGGTGATCTTCCCGGTCTCGCCGGAGAAGACGTCCACGTCCACGTCCGTCCTGTCCTCGAATGCGGCGACGAGCTCGTCGGTCAGGCCCTGGGGGTTCGCGGAGTAGTAGGTCAGCGAACCGGAGAGCCCCTCGGGGGCCGACCACTCCTCGACCTCCCCGGCGCTGCCGGAACCGCTTCCGGACGCGCTGCCGGAGTCGTCGACGGAGCCGCAGGCGGTGAGCGCCGCGGTGACGCCCACGGTGGCGGAGAGGAGGAGAGCGGAGGTGCGGATGTTCACGGGGGTCCTTTACTTGGAGTGGGTGTTCGGGTTCGGCGGGGTCAGCAGGCTGATGCCGGAACCGGGGAGGTGCTCGACGTCGTCGTAGACGAGCCACGGGCGGGACGCACCGTCGACGGCGCAGCGCAGGTCGTAGCGTCCGCCGACGTAGCGGCAGGTCTCCACACGGGCCTCGATCCGAGGCGTTCCGGGGAGGTCTGTGCCGGTGGCGGTGTCGGTGGCGACGCGGACCTGTTCCGGACGCAGCGCCAGGTCACCGCGACGGTTCATGGTGCCGACGAAGTCGGCGACGAACTCGTCCGCCGGGTTCTCGTAGATCTCGGCGGGGCGGTCGAACTGGGCGACCTCGCCGTTGTTGAGCACCAGGACGCGGTCGGCCATCGACATGGCCTCCTCCTGGTCGTGCGTGACGTACAGGACGGTCAGCCCGAGACGCCCGCTGAGCTCGGTGATCCCCCGGCGGATCTGGGAGCGCAGCACCGCGTCCAACGCGGACAGCGGCTCGTCCATGAGCAGCAGCGAGGGACGGCTGATGATCGCCCGGGCGATGGCGACACGTTGCTGCTGGCCACCGGAGAGCTGCTGGGGACGCTGGTCCGCCTTGGCGGCCAGGCCCACGGTCTCCAGCGCCTCGGCGACTCGCGCCCGACGGTCCGCGGCGGAGACCCGGGGCGCGCCGGGGACGCGCACGGTGAGCGGGAAGCCCACGTTGTCGGCGACGCTCATGTGCGGCCACAGGGCGAGGTCCTGGAAGACCATCGACAGGCCGCGGCGGGAGGGGGAGAGGGTCCGAACCCGGGTGCCGGTGGCATCGAAGACGTCCCGCTCGTTGATGCGGATCCGGCCGGTCAGCGGTGTCTCCAGCCCCGCCACGCACCGCAGCAGGGTCGACTTCCCGCAACCGGAGGGGCCGAGGACGCTGATGAACTCGCCACGCCGGACGCTGATGTCGGTGGGACGCAGCCCCGTGCCGTCGGCGAAGAGCCGGGACACGTTCTCGAGGGAGACCATGGGGGAGTCGTCGCGGGTGCCGGGCTCGTTGTCGGGCCCGGTCTCAGGGCCGGTTTCAGGTCCGGGCATCGCGCGCAGGTGCCGGGCGTCGGTACGGACGGACGTCACAGGGCACCGTCGAGGATCAGCCCGGTCTTGAAGGCGTCGCCGTGGCGGAGGATCCCGCGGTCGTCCAGTGCGGAGGTGAGGGAGTCGCGGATGTCGACGGCCTCTTCCCTTTCGTCGGTCTCGGAGGTGATCTCGACGAAGTAGCCGCCCGACATCGCGGTGACCTCCAGGTCGGCGTCGACGGTGCCGTCCTCGGTGGGGACGCTGACGTTCCAGCTGCGCTGGGTGACCACCTGCGAGGCGGTGGCGTCGCTGCCGGCGAGATCGGTGCCGGTGGCCGTCGTGAACTTCCCGGGGAGCTTGTCGTCCAGGAGGCCCACGACATCGTCGGACGAGGGGATGGCACAGTCGTCGGTGAGGCAGTCGGCGGACTTCTTGTTGCTGAAGTCCAGGGTGCTGGTGGTGTAGCTGGCGTTGACCTGGGGACTGTAGTTCGAGTCCGAGCTGTCGAAGTTGTTGTCCTTCGCGGCGGCGAGGGCGTCGTCGACGGACTGCGCGGACAGTGAGTTGTCGTCGAGCGGGGCCCGGTACTTGTAGGTCAGGTCGTAGCCGTCGGCGCCGGCCTTGTGGCGCAGCCGCAGCGACCAGCCCTTGTCGGCGAAGTCCGTGCCAGGGGTGTCCACGTAGACGCTCTGCTCGACGGAGCCGCCTGAGGCGTTCTCGCCGCTGAGACCGAAGTAGTCGGCGGCGTCACCGGTCAGCTCGCCGGAGGAGTCGAGGATGCCGTCGTCCAGCCGGAGCTTGACCTGGTACTCGTCGACCGTGGCGGGCTGCGCGGCGCTGGCCTGGGGAATCACGACGCCGGAGAACGCGAGGAGGAGTGCACCGGTGAGACCCGCCATGCCGAGAGCGCGGGACGGGGCTGGAGAGGAAGTTACCTTGTTCACGCGCGGGAACTTTACGAGCGCAAGGTGGACGCGACGTGAATCCACGGCCAACGTGGCACGGCGGTCCGGGGTACGTCTGGAGAACTACGTCCGGGGTGGTGACGTCCTGCGGAACACCCAGAAGTTCTGCAGCAGGAAGTTCAGCACCGTGGCCACACCCTGGGACACGAACCAGGACCAGAAGAACACGTTCGGCAGCTCAGGGGCGAGGACGCCTACGAGATGGTCCACGAGCACCGCCGCGCTGAAGCACAGAAGGTAGGAGGCGGCGGCCCGGGTCTTCTCCGCCCGGGTGCGTTCACCGTTGAAGGTGACGTGACTGTTCAGGTAGTAGGCGACGGTGCTGCCGACGATGTAGCTGCCTGCCCGGGCGAGGGGCTCGGGGACTCCCAATGCGTAGAGCAGGGCCTTGGTCGAGAAGTCGACGATGGCACCGACGACGCCGACCATGCCGAAGCGAAGGATCTTCCGGAACAGGGCGGCCTCCGGTGAGGGTCTCGGGGGAGTGGGGCGCAGAACCGGTTCACGGTAGCAGCCGGTGATTATGGGGCCGACCCCGCGTCACGTGCCGGATCCGGAGTCCCCGTGCCACGGATCGACCGGATCCGGCACGTGGCGCGGGGTCCGGTGGGTAAGGCTGGTTCTACCGCGTCAGTACCGCGTCAGTACCGGGGCGCCTGGGCGAACCAGACCTCGCCCTCACGGTGGCGCCCCACGTTGCCGACCTCCTGGTGCTCGAAGGAGGTGAAGTCGGCGAAGAAGTCCGACCAGTTCTCCTTCGTGATGTCGGTGGCGATGCGGCTGCTCATCCGTGTCAGACCCGCGTAGATGCCGGACAGCTGGTTGCCGGCGACGCCGTGGGAGGCGCGCGCACCGGTGGACAGGTGGAAGAGGCGCGACACGTAGGACGATTCGCCGTTCCCGGCTCCGTCGCCACCGTCCTTCGCCTGGAACTGGAAGCCGTCGCCCAGGTACGGGCACTGGCCCAGCGGGTGGTCCTCGGCGGGGCCGAACCGGTCGGACCACAGGGCGATGTCGGGCAGGAACTCGCCGAGCTCGGGACGCAGCCCCAGGTCCACGGTGTACCCGGTCGCCGAGATCACGTAGTCGCCGACGTGTTCGGTGCCCTTGTCGTCGGTGACCACGACCTCGCCGTCGCGGACCCCGGCGTCCGCCCAGCGGGTGTCGGTGGACAGGTGGAAGTTGTCGTGGGAGAAGGCGCGCCACACCGAGGGCTGCGTCGGCGGCTGCGGGAGACCACCGTTGAACAGGGAGAACTCCCACTTCTGCTCGTCGGTGAGGTCGTAGAAGTGCTCCTGCATGCCGGGGAACTCCATCCAGCGCAGCGAGTTCTGCCGCGGGATGTCCGCGCGGCGCACGTGCATCTCCACGCTCGCGGCACCGGCCTCCAGGGCGGCGGAGGCGTTGTCGAAGCCGCTGGCACCGCCACCGAGCACGATCACGCGCTTGCCCTGCAGGGCGGTGAAGTCGATGTCGTCCTCGGTGTGGGCGCGCAGGTTCTCCGGCAGGGCGTCGACGAGCGGCGGCAGGAAGGTTCCGCCGCCACCGACGAGGCCCATGGCGAAGACGATGCGTCGGGTGCGGTACTCGACCGGCGTCCCGTCCTGCGTGGCGGTGACGTGGAAGCACCCGTCGGCGTCCGGCCGGGTCACCCCGGTGATGCGGGTGCCGAAGTCGACGTCCGCGCCGGTCACGCCGCGGTACCAGGTGAGGTACTCGTTCCAGTCCTCACGCGGGGTGAGGTCGGTGGCGGCCCAGGCCTCCACGCCGTACTTGGCCTCGAACCAGCGTCCGGTGTGCAGCGAGGGGATGTCGAGCTCGATGCCCTTCATGTTCTTCGGGCTGCGCAGCGTGTGCATGCGGGCGTAGCGGGTCCAGCAGCCGACCTCCTGCTCGGGGCCGGCCTCGATGACCTTCACCCCGCCGATGCGGTGGCGCGACAGGGCGAACGCGGCGCCGAGTCCGGCCTGGCCGCCGCCGATGACCAGCACGTTGTAGGCGTCCTCGGCGGGGGCGGGGACCCAGTCGTGGTTGTGGCCGATCAGGGCCATGTCGGCGCGGGCCTGCGCGGCGAGGGCGTCCAGGTTGGCCTGGGCGACGTCGGCGGGCAGGGGCTCCGGGCGGTGTCGCTCGGGCAGGGTGGTGTCGTTGCGGGGGATCACGCGTGTCATCGCGAGCTCGGCTCCGTTCTCGTCATCGGCGCCTGGGGGGCAGGCGGCCGTCCGAAGGGGAATTGTAGGGGTGCACTGTTTCGGGCGGGTTTCGCACCGGAGGCGGCGGGGACGCGGCGCGCAGTGCGCCGCAGGAGAGGTCGTCTACCAGCGGCTCTCGATGTCGAGCTGGCCCTCGTCGGTGAGCTCGCCCCACACGCGCAGGCGGGAGATGCCGCCGTCGGGGTACACGTCGGCGCGCACGGCGACGATCGGGGTGGGCCCGGTGGTGCCCTCGGCGGCGTCCGAGACGGCGAAGCGGTGGCGGGTGTCCGGCAGCACGCGGGTCTTGGCGACGAGTTCGAACTCGGAGCCGTCGGCGGTGATGCCGGTGAGCTTCACGTCGCCGGGGGCGTTGAAGACGAAGTAGGACGTGTCGAACTCGATCCAGCGCACGCGGCCCTCCCCGGCGAGCTGCACGGTGACGGAGTCGTTGCCGGCGTCGCGGCGTCGGGCGTTCTCCCAGCCGCCGCCCATGTTGTGCGCGCGTCCCAGGGAGATGATCTGGTTGGGGTGCGAGTAGAACATGTTGGTGCACTCGGTGACGCGCCCGCCGTTCTCCACGGCGGCCAGGTCGATGGTGCCGGTGATGAAGCGGGGGTCCGGGGCGGGCTGGCCGTGGACGCGCAGGCGGGCGATGCCGCCGTCGGGGATCATCTCCAGCTTCACGTGGGTGACGCGCCTGGCGGCGGCGTCGCCGGCGGGGAAGATCTCCACGTGGTGCTTGTGGTCGCCGGCGGCGTCCATCGGGGCGACGAGGGTAAACCACCGGTCGTCGGGCAGGGCGGCGAGCTCCTCGCCGGAGAGGTACTCGTCGCAGGTCAGGCCGTGCACGGCGAAGCGGGGCGGGTAGTTGCCCTTGAACCAGGCGGTGTCGACGACGACACCCTTGACCTGGCCGGGGACGCCGAGGCGCACGATGGCGGCGTCGTTGGAGCCCACCTCGTCGTGGCGGCGGCGCCGGGTCTCCCACCCGTCGTAGACCTTGCCCTTGTTGCCGAACTCGTCCGGGTCGAAGGCGGGCTCGTGCGGCATGATGAGGTTCTCACGCTCGGCGAAGGACTCGTCGGACGCCCACACCACCGAGCCGGCGAGGGCGCGGCTGGCGAGGTCGGGGTAGGAGAGGAAGTCGTGCTGCTCGTTCTGATCGTGCTGCTCGTTCATCGGGATCCTGATTCTCTTTAAGCGGTGGGGCGGAGGGTGAAGGGGCGCACGGCGGCGGGGAAGACCACGTCGTCCTGCAGGTCGGACGCCGGGACGTGCGCGGTGGCGGGACGGACGTAGACCGGCTCTCCGCCGATCCACGTGCGCGTGACCACGCCGGCCAGGGCGCGCTGGGCGTAGGCGGTGACCTTGTTGCGCTGGTGCAGTTCGTCGGGCAGGACGACGAAGGCGTCGTCGGCGCTGACGGTGGCCAGGTCGGCGCGGCGTCCCTCCTGGATCGCGCCGCGGTCGGCGAGCCCGGCCCATTCGGCGGGGGCCTGGCACATCCAGCCGATGACGTCGGCCAGGGCCAGTCCACGCAGGCGCGCCTGGGACCACACGACCGGCAGGCCCAGCTGGACGGAGCCGATGCCGCCCCAGGCCTCACCGAAGGAGCCGCCGGAGCCGCGCCCGTCGGCGCCGCCGGCACCGAGGTCGTTGCCGGTGGCGGCGAGCGCGGAGAAGGCGGTGAGTTCGTTGTTCTCGTTGGCGGACGCCTGGGTGTCGGCGACCTGGGCGAACTTCTTCAGTTCGGCGGTGCAGGGGGAGTGGTCGGAGACGACGGTGGAGATCACGCCGTCCACCAGGCCCTTCCACAGGCGTTCGCGGTTGCCGGCGGTGCGTACCGGCGGGCAGCACTTGTACTGGGTCGCGCCGTTCTGGATCTCCTCGGAGAACAGGGCGAGGTAGTGCGGGCAGGTCTCGGCGGTGATGCGCACGCCGCGGTCGCGTGCGGCGGCGATCTGGTCGATCGAGCCGGAGTCCGACAGGTGCAGGATGTGCGCTCGGCAGCCGGTGGCCTCGGCGGCCTCGATGACGGTGGCGATGGCCTTCGCCTCGGCCGAGGACGGGCGCGACGCCAGGAAGCTGTCGAAGGTCTCGTCGATGCCGCCTGCGGCGTCCGCCTTCGCCTCACCGGCGGCGATCTCGTCGGCGTCCTCGGCGTGGACGATGAGCAGGCCGTCGAACTCGGCGATCTCGGTCATCGCCTGGTGCAGCTGGGCGGGCGACAACGGCTGGAACTCGTCGACGCCGGAGTGCAGCAGGAAGCACTTGAAGCCGAACACGCCGCGGTCCCACAGGGCGCGCAGTTCGCCGGTGCCGATGTTCTCCGGCACCGCCCCGCCCCAGAAGCCCACGTTGACCTTGGTCTTCGGCGCGGCGACGTCCTGCTTGGTGTCGAGGGCGTCCACGGTGACGGTGGAGGGGACCGAATTCAGCGGCATGTCCAGCAGCGTGGTCACCCCGCCGGCCGCGGCGGCGCGGGTGACGGAGGCGAAGCCCTCCCACTCGGTGCGTCCGGGCTCGTTGACGTGCACGTGGGTGTCCACGAGGCCGGGGATGAGCACCTGGTCGTCGGGGACGTCGACCACGGTGGCGTCGGTGTAGTCGTACTCGCCGGGCACCTCGGCGTCCCGGCCGTCGAGCACGGCGACGATGTTCTCGTCGGCGACCAGCACGGTCGCCGGCGCCTGCACGGGTGTGCGATCGTCCCCGGGCAGGACCACGGCGTGCTCGGCGCGGTAGATGGTGGTGATGATGGTCATGGGGTTACTCCTTGAAGTCGGCCGCTCACCTGGAGGGTACGTAACTGCGTGTCGTCGAGGCCGGTGACCTCCAGTTCGGCGTCGGTGACCGCGCCGCAGGCCCGCGCGCGCACCAGGTAGCCGGCCATGGCCTTGGCGGTGGCGGGTTCGTCCATCCAGCGGCTCGTGTCGCCGGCGACGTAGGCGCGCAGGCGTTCCGCGCTGACCCGCCAGTCGGCGCGGAAGTAGGCGATGGTGGTCAGGTGGCGGGTGACGAGCTGGCTGGCGTGCAGGTCCCAGCCCTGCCGGACGCCACGGCGCAGGTGGCGTCCCACCAGGTCGTGGTGGATGCGCCAGCCCTCGAGGATCTCGGTGGCGGTGCCGACGGGGATGCGGTTGGTGGAGCCGTCGGACAGCTCCACGCCGACGGCGGTGGTCGCGACCTGCAGGACGTCCTTGGCGTGGTCGGCGACCGGGTGCTCCATGGACTGCTCGGCGGCGTCCACGCCCAACGACGCGGAGTAGTCGTAGGTGCCGTAGTGCAGGGACAGGACGCGGCCCGCGCCGGCGGCGATGAGGCGGGCGGGTTCGGCGGCACCGTCGGCGGCGAGGATCGCCTGCGGGGTCTCGACCTGCACCTCGAAGGGGATCTCGGGGACGTCGAGGGCGCGCTCCAGGGCCTGGAGCACCTCGACGAACACCTCGACCTGGCGGTGGTGCTGCACCTTCGGCAGGGTCAGACGCAGCGCGCGTCGGTCGCGTTCGAGCACCCGGGCCAGCACGCCGTCGCGGGCCAGGCCCTGCAGCACGATGGTCAGCGTGCGCAGACCACGATCACGCACGGCGGGGTCGAAGGACTTGAACCGGATCCCGGCGAAGGCCGGTGCGCCGGCTGTAGAACCACCAGAACCGCCACCGAGCCAGGACGCCAGGACGTCGGCGGCGCGCGCCGCCAGTGCGTCCTCGTCGGCGTCCCGGGCGTCCTGCGGGACGCCTCGCTGGGTGAAACCGTCCTCGAAGTCGATGCGCAGGTCCTCGACCGGTTCGCGGTGCAGCTTGTCGAGGGTCAGTTCGCCGACGGTCTCGGCGTGCTCGGCGGCGACGCCGAGGTCGCGGGCCAGCGCGGCGGCACCGCCGTGCGCCGTGACGGCGTCCAGTGCGTCCTGCGCCCAGCGCTGCGGCAGGGCAGTGCCTGAAGTGCTGTCCCCCACGATGAGGTGCGCGGGCACGTAGACGGTGTGCACGGGCTGGCGCCAGGTGACCGGGGTGGCCCAGGGGCCGGTGACCAGGGGGTCGACCTCGGCGAGGCGGTCGTCGGCGAGGGTGGTGATCCCGGTCAGGACGTCGGGATCGGCGGGCACGGGCACAGGTACTCCTAGCTCGGGGAGGTGCGGACGTCACAGGATGTTACGTCATCGTCCGGACCTCTGACGGGGATACCGGGAACGTCCCTGGTGAGCCGCCTCACAGGAGTTGTAACTGTAACGTACGTTCGGTACAGTTCCGGGTCTCAGACATAACAAACGCAGGAGGTAAGGAAAAGTGAGCGACACGACCACGGCGACGGGACGGACGGTGGGACGTCCGTCCGGCGGCACCGGCGGCACCGGGAACGCCGCGGCCACCACACCCGCCCAGCGCTGGAGCTTCCTGGGTATCATCAGCCTGGGCCTGTTCCTCGTGGGTGCGGACAACTCCATCCTCTACACGGCCCTGCCGGTGCTGCGCGACGAACTGCACGCCACCGCACTGCAGGGACTGTGGATCATCAACGCCTACCCGCTGGTGCTCGTCGGGCTGCTGCTCGGCACCGGCACCCTGGGCGACAAGATCGGCCACCGGGTCATGTTCCTCACCGGTGTCAGCGTCTTCGGCCTGGGATCGCTGCTCGCGGCCTTCTCCCCGAGCGCGTGGATGCTCATCGCCGCGCGCGCCGTCCTCGGCTTCGGTGCGGCCACGATGATGCCCGCCACACTCGCCCTGATCCGGCAGACCTTCACCGACGTGCGCGAACGCAACACTGCCATCGGCATCTGGGGGTCGATCGCGGTCGTCGGCGCGGCGTCCGGCCCGGTGCTCGGCGGGTTCCTGCTCGAGCACTTCCACTGGGGCACCGTCTTCCTGATCAACGTGCCCGTGGTCGTGGTGATCCTCGTGGCCACCGCCGTGTACGCCCCGGCGAACCAGGCCGACCCGAGCCGTCACTGGGACGTGCTGTCCTCGGTGTGGGCGATGCTGACCATGGTCGGCGCCGTGATGGCGATCAAGGAGCTGGCGAACTCCGAGGGCTCCGGCGGACTCGTCCTGGCCTCCGCCGCGGTGGGCGTCCTGGGTGCGGTGCTGTTCGCGCACCGTCAGGGGCTGCTGCGCCGCCGGGGGATGCCCGCCCTGCTGGAGTTCGGCATCTTCCGTGACCGCATGTTCGCCGGCGGCACCCTGGCGGCCATGTTCGCCATGTTCGTGCTGGCCGGCACCGAGCTGATGACCACCCAGCGTTTCCAGACCTCGGGCGGCTTCAGCCCCCTGGAGGCCGGGCTGCTGGTGGCCTCGGCGGCCGTCCCGGCGATCCCGGCGTCGATCCTCGGCGGCATGAACCTGCACCGGCTGGGCTTCCGTACGCTGATCACCGGTGGTTTCACCGTGGTGGCGCTCGGCGTGGCCGTGGTCGTGTGGGCCGTGCCGGACCAGCCGCTGTGGGCCGCGGTCATCGGGCTGGGCCTGGTGGGTGTCGGTTCCGGCTGCGTGATGTCGGTGTCGTCCTCGGCGATCATCGGGTCCGCCCCGGAGAGCAAGGCGGGCATGGCGTCCTCGGTGGAGGCGATCTCCTACGAGTTCGGCACGCTGCTGTCCGTGGCGATCCTCGGTAGCCTGATGCCGATGTTCTACTCGCTGCGCGCACCGGCCGAGGTGGCCGACGACGTGGACCACGGGGTCGACCACCCGGTGTTCGGTGCGGCGGCGTCGAGCGCCTACGACACCGGCTACCTGCTGGTGCTCGTGATCGCGGGTATCGTCGCTGTGGTCGCCGCCCTGGTGACTGCCTGGTGCTTCCGTGGAAACCCGAAGGAGGCGAAGTACTCTGCGCACGAGTAAGAAGGACGTGATCCTGCGCGCCGCCGTCGGGATCATCGAGTCCGACGGCCTGGACGCGGTGACCTACGAGTCCCTCGCCGAGGCGTCCGGCATGTCGAAGTCGGGGCTGATCTACCACTTCCCCTCCCGCCACGAGCTGATGCTGGGGGTGCACCGGTTCCTCGCCGGACAGTGGGAGGACGAGCTGGTCGCCGTCGCCGGCGGCCCGGCGTCCGAGGTGTCGCAGGCCGACCGGCTGCGGGCGATGGTGCTGTCGCTGAGTCGCTCGGCGACCCGCGCCGACCTGCTGCTGCAGGTGGACTCGCGCACCCACCGCGACTTCGCGGAGGTCTGGCGCGACGTGGACCGGCGCTGGTTGCCGCCCGTGGACGGGGTGGACGGTGACGGTGTCGGTGAGCAGGACGCCGCCCTGGCGCGCGCGGCGTACCTGGTGCAGATCCTCGCCGACGGCCTGTGGCTGCACGACCACGTCCACGACGACGCCCTGACCGACGTGCAGCGCAAGGCCCTGACCGCCGCCATCCTGGAGCTCATCCCGTAGGCGGTGCGGTGGGGCGAAGGCGAGTGCGGCACCTTGAGCCCTCAGGTCGCTGACGGGGCTGGAAAATGACCTGAGGGCTCAAGGTGGGGGAGGGAGAATCTATCGCCGGGCCCGGGCACCCCTGTGGAGAAGCGTCATCGCCGTCGACAGTGCGAACGCGCCGCCCAGGTACATGAGTAAGGCCCAGGAGAAGACCTCCGGGGAGTCCGCGGTGGCGTTGGCGGAGAAGACCCCCACCGCCCCGACGATGATCCCGGCCGAGAACAGGATGACCTGCACCTTCGTGCTGGCGCGGGACAGCGTGAGCGTGACGAACGCAGCCAGGGGAGAGCACAGGGCGAGGACGATCCCGAGGATGAACAACCATCCGAGGGACAAGAGGTGGGCCACGATCGCAAGTGCGACTCCCGCGGCGAAGGACGCGAGTTCCGGGTAGAGATTCCTGCCGGGGCCGAAGGTCATGGTCGGTAACTCCTTGGAGAGGGAAGAGTTCCCGGACACCACATCATGGTCCTGACCCTCCTGCAACCTCATGGCCCTGTAGCTCCGCGGCACCTTGAGCCCTCAGGTCGCTGACGGGGGCCGGAAAACAACCCGAGGGCTCAAGGTGCGAGGGTGCGACGGGGCATGGGGGCTATGCCGGTTCCGCCACCCTCCCGTGGTCGAGGACGATGACCCGGTCCGCACCGTCCGCCTGGTGGCGGTGGTGGGTTGCGATGACGACCGTGGTGCCGGCCCGGCTCTCCTCGTGGACGGCCCTGTCAATCATTGCGACCGTGGTGGTGTCCACCGAAGACAGTGGTTCGTCGAGGAGCAGCAGCGGGGCCCGCTGTACCAGTCCCTGGGCGATGAAGGTGCGCTGGCGCTGTCCGCCGGACAGGTCACCGAGGGTGCGGTCGGCCAGGTCAGTGATCCCCATGCGTGCCATGGAGGTGTCGATGACGGCCCTGTCGTGCCGGGTGAGGGGACGGAGCAGTCCACGGTGCCGCCAACGTCCCATGGACACGGTCCTGCGGACGGTGACGGGGAACAGGTCGGGAACGGCGCTGTGCTGGGGGACCAGAGCCGTGTTCTCCGGGACCCCGGTGACGGTACCTGACGTGGGACGCAGGGTGCCGGCGAGGATGCCGAGCAGGGTGGACTTCCCGGAACCGTTGCCGCCGACGAGGGCGGTGACGGTACCCGGATCGACCGTGAGGGTGATGTCCCGGAGAGTGGGGACCCGGGCGTAGCGGTGGGAGATGCTGTCGAGGTGGAGCGGTTCACGCATTCCTTGATGATAATGGTAATCATTATCAAATGGAACTTCTCATTGCTCCTTTCGAGGTCTCGTTCGTCTTCCGGGCTTTGTTGGCCGGCGGGTTCGCCGCCGTGCTCTGTGCGTGTATCGGCACATGGGTCGTCCTCCGGGGGCTCGCGTTCTTCGGGGACGCGATGAGTCACGGCATGCTGCCCGGGGTGGCGGTCGCGGCGCTCGTCGGTGGAAACCTCATGCTCGGGGCGGCCGTCAGTGCGTTGGTGATGTCCCTGGGTGTCGTGACGGTCAGTCGTACGTCGCGGTTGTCGCAGGACGTGAGTATCGGCCTGCAGTTCATCACGATGCTGTCGCTGGGTGTGGTGGTCGTGTCGCACTCGGGTTCCTTTGCGGTGGACCTCACCGCCTTCCTTTTCGGTGACGTCCTCGGTGTCACGCGTGGCGACGTCGTGGTCATCGCAGTGGCTGCCATGGTCGGTGGGCTGGCCTGCGTTGTACTGCACCGACCGTTCACCGCGTTGACGTTCGACGAGCGCAAGGCACGCACCCTCGGTATGCGTCCCGGGGCGACTCACGTGGGGATGCTGGTTCTCGTCGCGCTGGCGACGGTGGCGTCGTTCCAGGTGGTCGGCACACTGCTGGTCTTCGGTCTGTTGATCGGTCCGCCGGCGACGGCGTTGCTGCTGGTCCGGGGGATCGGGCGGGTCATGGCGGTTGCGGCCGCGATCGGAGTGGTGCAGGTCTACGTCGGCCTGCTGGTCAGCTGGTATGCGGAGACTGCTGCCGGGGCGACAGTGACCCTGCTCGGCGGTGTGAGCTTCCTGGTCGTGTTGGCGGCAAAGGCGGTTCTGTGTAGAGTCGGCCCCCCTAATGCAAATGATAATCATTATCAGTAGAGGAGAATGATGACGCTACAGCGCAGAACACGCGCTCGACCACCTGTCCCGTTCGGTCGGCTCGCCGCCGTTCTCGCCGTCCCGACCCTGGTCGTGGGACTGTCCGCCTGTGGGACGGAGGACTCGGGGACGGAATCGGCCACTGCCGCCGGTACGGCAGAGACACCCCACGGCTATGTCGAAGGAGCTGATGAAGCCAGAGAACTGCAGCTGAGATTGTCCGCCGTGGATGCCGACAGCGGTGGTATCACCCTGGTCGACCTGCTGACGGGAGACCCCGTGGAGGCGCAGGGAGAGTCCGAAGGGGTTGAGACCGCCGTGCTCAAGGAATCTGACGGCCGGTTCCTGTTCACTGCGGACGATGCAGGTGTCACCGTCACGGACACCGGCGTGTGGACCGTCGACCACGGCGACCACAGCCACTACTACCGGGCCGAACCGTCCGAGGTTGGCACGGTGGACGGCGACACTCCCGGCCATGTCGTCTCCAACAGTTCGCAGGTCGCGATGTTCTTCGACGGCGACGGCGCGGTGAAGGTCTTCCCGCGGCAGGGACTCGGTGACGGAGAACTGGCCGAGGACGTCTCTTTCGAGGTCGGTGCCCACCATGGTGTCGCAGTTCCTTTCGAGGACCACGTCCTGACCACGGTCCCCGGAGTCGACGACGAGGAACTCCCCGGGGAGATCTCCCTGTACGACGCCAGTGGTGAGGAGGTGTCGGACGAACTCACCGGGGATCTCACCTGCCCTGAGATCCACGGGGTGGTTGGACTCCGTGACCACGTGGCTTTCGCCTGCGGGGACGGTGTCCTCACGGTGGACGACGATCTCAACGCCACCGTCACCCCGTATCCGCAGGACGCGGACGGTCGCGCCTGGTCCCTGGTGGCGGGCCGGGACCTCGTGGCCGCACCGTTCGAGGACGGTGGGCTTGGAGTCCTCGACCCGGAATCGGGCGAGTGGCGGACCGCCGATACCGACGCCCCGGTGGTCTCCGCCGCGGTCGCACCGGACGACTCGACCGTCTTCGCCGTTGACGAGGACGGCACGGGATATGTGGTCGACGCCGGCTCCGGCGAGGTCACCGCGCAGCGACAGCTGGTGGACGGCGGAGGCGACACGGTTCCGTCGGTCGCCCTCACCCGGGAACGCGGATATGTCTCCGATCCTGCAGCTGGCACGGTCTCCGAGCTCGATGTGCGCGACAACCTGCGCGAAGCCCGCAGCGTCGACGTCGGTGGACACCCGGCGGCAATCGCCGTGACAGGAGACAAGTGATGAACCGTCTCCGGATTCTCACCGCAGCACTGGTCTCCGGAGCGCTCGCATCCGTCCTCGTGGCCTGTGGCAGTGACGCCGACCGTCCGAGCATCGTGGTCACCACGAACATCCTCGGTGACGTCGTTTCCCGGCTCGTCGGCGATGCCGCGGATGTCCGGGTACTGATGAAGCCGAACGCCGACCCACACTCCTTCGGCATCTCCGCCCGTGAGGCCGGGGACATGCAGCAGGCCGATCTCATCGTCGCCAACGGCCTCGGGCTCGAGGAAGGACTTGGATCGAACCTCGACAACGCCCGTGACGAGGGGGTCGACGTCCTCGAGGTCGGTGACGAGATCGACCCGCTGCCCTACGCCTCGGGCGGGGACGAGGGAGACCTCGACCCGCACTTCTGGACGGATCCCGGCCGCATGGTCACCGCCGCCGACATCATCGCAGACCGCCTGGCGGGTGCGGTCGACAGTGACGTCGGCGAAGAGATCCGGTCCTCCGCCGAGGCATACCGAGCGGAGTTGGACGACCTCGACACCGGGGTGACGGAGCTCCTGGGCTCCGTGCCGGAGGACCGCCGGAAACTGGTGACCAACCACCACGTGTTCGGCTATCTCGCCGACCGCTTCGGCTACGACGTGCTCGGCACGGTCGTTCCCGGTGGCACGACCCTGGCAGCACCGTCGGCGGCGGACCTGCGGGACCTGAGCACCACCATCCGTGACAACCGTGTCCCGGCGATCTTCGCCGATTCCTCCCAGCCCCAGCGCCTCGCCGACGTCCTCGCCGACGAGGCCGGAATCACCGTCGACGTCGTCCCCCTGTTCACCGAGTCGCTCACCGAGCCCGACGGCGGGGCAGGGAACTACATCGACATGCAACGCACCAACGCCGAGCGCATCAGTGATGCGCTCAGCTGACACCTGACTTTCATCTGCCCCTCAAGAAGGAGACCCATTCATGTCCTCAACATTCCTGATTCACAACCCACGCCGCATCCGCCGCAGCGCCACCGCTGCGGTGGCGGCGAGCCTCTCCGCCGTCCTGGCCCTGTCCGCCTGTTCCTCCGACGACGGCGGCAGTAGCGACAGCACCTCGACCGAGGAGACGTCACACGGCGGGCACGACCACGGCGATGAACCTGCTGCCGAAGTACAGGAGGTCGATGCGGCGGAGCCACGCATCCTCACCACCTATGACGGTGGCTACCTCACGCTGGACGCCAACACTCTGGAGGTGATCTCGGACGAGAAGATCGACGGCTTCAACCGGTTGAACCCGCTCGGTGATAGTCGTCACGTTCTGTTGTCCACCGGTGACGGATTCCAGCTCATCGACGTTGGCGTCTGGACCGAGCCGCACGGCGACCACACCCACAGCTACGCCGGTGATCCCGTCCTCACCGACACCGTCTTCGGTACCGACACCCCTGGTCACGTGGTCAGTCATGACGGCAACGTCGCCCTGTTCGGCGACGGCGACGGTAAGATCCAGCTGTTCAAGGCCGAGGACTTCCTGGACATCTCCGGTGGTGACGGCGACGATGTTCCGGAGCCGACAGTGCAGGAGACGGACGACCCCCACCACGGTGTCGCCGTCGAGCTCTCGGACGGGACCCTGCTGCACACCGAGGGGACGGAGGAATACCGGGACACCGTTGTTGCCCTCAGTCCCGACGGTGAAGAGATCGCCTCCAGCAACGACTGCGAAGGCGTGCACGGTGAGGCGACCGCAGCGGGCGAGGCGGTCTCCTTCGGCTGCGAGGACGGTGTGCTGGTCTACAAGGACGGCGGGTTCACCAAGATCGACGCAGAGGACAACTACGGGCGGACAGGTAACCAAGCGGGCTCCGAGCAATCTCCCGTAGTGCTCGGTGACTACAAGGTGGACGAGGACGCGGAACTCGAGCGTCCGACCAGGATCAAGCTGACGAACACCGAGGACAACACCGCGCAGCTCGTCGAGCTGGGGACGTCCTACAGCTTCCGCTCGCTGGCCCGCGGGCCGGAGGGTGAGGCTCTGGTACTGGGCACGGACGGAAAACTGCACGTCATCGACCCGGAGAGCGGTCAGGAAACCGATGCGTGGGATGTTATCGACGAGTGGGAGGAGCCGGTGGAGTGGCAGGAGGCACGTCCCACCCTGTTCGTGCAGGGGGACCGGGCCTATGTCTCTGAACCGTCCACCAACGAGCTGCATGTGGTCGACCTGTCCACCGGCGAGATCCTGGCCTCCGCTGAACTGCCTCGGACCCCGAACGAGCTGACCGGTGTGACCGGCTAGGACGCCCGGCTCTGCAGCCGGCGTCACCGTCGCATTGACCTGCCACGGGAGGCTGGAACCAATAATCTCCCGGGTAGCGGGCGGAGTGACGGGGAGGATGGGGGTCAGCGTGGCACCTTGAGCCCTCAGGTCGCTGACGGGGCCGGAAAACGACCTGAGGGCTCAAGGTGGGCAGTGCAGCACCTACCTCCGGCGCAGCAGCACGACACGGTCCGGGTGGCCGCCGATCTCGCCGTCGAAACCGATGACCGCGCGATCCACCGTCTCGTCGCGGACGAGTTCCCAGGCGTCGAGGTCGAAGCCCAGGGCGTCGACGGCACCGGACTCCTCGGGCGCGGCGTCGGGCATCACGTGCGACAGGATGAACAGGTGGCCGCCGGGGGAGACCAGTTCACCGGCGTTGAGCAGCAGGGAGGAGCGCCGATCCTGCGAGGGGGCGTGCAGGTAACTGGCGGTGACCAGGTCGAAGCATTCCCCCTCGGGGATCCCCAGCACGCCGGTGTCGGTGAAGCGCACACCGTCGACACCGGCGGCGACAGCAGCGTCCCGCGAGCGCTGGGCCGCGGTGGACGACACCTCCACGCCCAGGGCGTCCCAGCCCTGCCGCGCGAGCCAGATCGTGTCCGCGCCCTCGCCGCAGCCGATGTCCACGGCACGGCCACGCGTGGCCCCGAGCTCCTCGGTGAGCACCCGGACCAGGGCAGAGTTCGGGCGTCCCGACCAGCGCGGCGGGGCCTGGGCGTAGGTCTCCTCCCAGAAGTCGTCGTCGGCGACGTCCGGCCAGGCGTCGTGCGAGGTCGGCATCGTGAGCGCGTGCACGGCGTTGTCGGTGTCCTCGGTGACCAGAGTGGTGTTGAGCATGCCGGCGGTCATCGAGGCCTGCCCGGTGGAGGCGGGCACGTTCAGGCGCGGGTCGATCACGTTGCCCGCGGCCCACACGCGCGGGTGGCTGGTGCGTCCGAACTCGTCGGTGGCGAGGAAGGAGCCCATGCCGGGCAGCTCGGTGCGCTGCAGGTCGAGCGGGGCGAGGAAGGTGTCCCGCGGCCGCGCCTCCGGGTGCAGCCCGATCGCGTCGATCGCGTGGACGGCGCCGTCCTGCGTGCGCACGCCGGTGAGCGCACCGTCGGTGGAGAGCACCTCGGCGACCGGTGAGGTGACGATGGTGGCGCCGCGCGCCTCGAGGCGCTGGCGCGTGGCGTCGTCGAGGGCGTCCGCGACGTCCTGCGCGGTGACGAAGACGGTGAGTTCCGCGGTCCAGTTCCGCAGGAGCTGGGCGTACCCGAAGAGCATGGGGGAGGACGCCAGGACGCCGATGCGCTGGTCGCGGTGCTCCCACCCGTGGCAGTAGGGGCACTGGAAGACGCTGTCGCCCCAGTGCCCGGCGAGACCCGGGATCTCCGGGAGGACGTCGTCGATGCCGGTGGCCACGAGGACGGCGCGGGCGTACTCCACGGTGCCGTCGGCGCAGGTCACCTTCAGGCCGCGGACGACCTCGGTGACCGACGCGATGTCGTTGGTGGTCAGTGAGACGCCGTAGGACGCCAGCTCCGTGCGTCCCTTCTCCAGCAGGTCGAGCGGGGGCAGGCCGTCGTGGCCGAGGACGCCGTGCATGTTCGTGGCGAAGCGGTTGCGCGGGGCGCCGGAGTCGATGACGAGGACGTCGCGGCGGGCGCGTCCCAGCAGCTCGGCGGCGCTGAGACCGGCCGCGCCACCGCCGATGATGATGATGTCGTGTGCTCTCATGACCACGATCTTGCTGCGCCGCGGGCGCGGCGGCAACACGGGTTGCCGGAACGGCACACGCGGGAATCAGTGCGACTGGGTCTGCTTCCGGGGCTGTTTCTGCCGCCACACCGACGACGTCGTCACCGCCGCGATCGCGGTGGTCAGCGGCACCGCGGCGACCAGGGCCAAGGAACCGGTGACCGAGCGCATCAGCTCGGTGGCCATGATGTCGGAGGTCAGGATGTGTCCGAGGTCGCGTCCGGACACGCTGAGCAGCACCAGCAGCGGCAGTGCGGCACCGGCGTAGGACAGCACCAGCGTGTACACCGTGGAGGCCAGGTGGTCGCGTCCGACCCGCATCGCCGTGCCGAAGAGGCGCAGGTTCGAAGCGGTCGGGTCCAGCTGCCTCAGCTCGGCGATGGTGGAGGCCTGTGCCACGGTCACGTCGTTGAGCACACCCAGGGTGCCGATGATGAACCCGGCGAGCAGCAGCCCGCTGATCGACAGGCCGGGCAGGTACAGCATGATCTGCATGTTGTTCTCGTCGGCCAGCCCGCGCAGCTGGTTGGTGTCGATCGCCAACCACGCCAGCGCGGTGCCCACCAGCATCGCCGCCAACGTGCCGCCGAGGGAGGACGCCGTCTTCCAGCTCATCCCGTGCACCAGGAACAACGCCAGGTACAGCACCGCCGAACACGCCGTCACCGCCAGCAGCACCGGGTCACCGCCGCGCGCGAGGGCGGGCAGCAGGAAGACCCCGAAGATCCCGAGCGTGACCCCGAGCCCCAGGATCGAGCGGAAGCCGCGCCACGCACCGACCACCACGATCGCCACCACGGTGAGCAGCAGCCAGATCCACACCGGGGTGGTGCGCTCGTAGTCCTGGAAACCGTAGGTGTGCGAGCCGTCCTCGGTGGTTCCGGTGGTCATCAGGATGTCCTGGCCCACGGGCAGGTCGGCGGACCCCTCGGAGTCGGTGACGGCGAGCAGGGTGCGGCGTCCCTCTTCGGGTCCGGACGTGATGTCCACGATGACCTGGTCGCATGTCGTGGCGTCCGCACCGTTGGCGCTGGGGTGCGCCGACGGTGGGGAGGTGTCGAAGGACCGCCCGATCGACGGTGAGTTGCACGCCCCGGTGGTCTCCAGGGCGACGGTGCCGGTCGACACCTCCTGCGCCAGGCCCGAGGTCTGGTGGAAGTTGTCGCCGGTCTCCGGCTCACCCTGCGGCCATTGCATCACCACGGCCACGGCGGTGGCGACGAAACCGGCCACCAGGACGATGAAGAGGATCGAGCGCGGAAGCGTCCACACGACGGCGCGCGGGTCGAGGTTGCGCGGGTGCATGCGCTCGCGCAGCGGACGGTCGTCGGACGGTCCGTGGCTGTGCACGTGGCTGTGACCGTGTGCGCCGTGCGGCGTGTGCGGCGCCGCAGAGGCGTCGGACGCTGCGTCGGACGCTGGTGCGTCCGGTGCGTCCTGCGCGTTCCTGTTCTTCCTCGCGGGGGCGGGGGCGTGGTGGCGTCCCAAGGTGTCGGCTGCTTTCTGTCGCGGGGATGGTGGGGTGTTCCGCACCTGAGGATAGCCGGGAGCGGGGCGGGCCACCGCAGTCTGCGGCGTCGGCGGGCGGGAGGCCCGTGCCCGCACCTCGCAGATATGACCCTGCCCACCGGAGAAGCTAATCTGGGGGACATGTCCACAATCAGCCATGTCCCGGCCGCGGCGGCCGACGGTGCCGGTGACGCCGGCACTCCTGCCGCGACTGCCGTGTCCGGCACTCCTGCCGCGCCCGCACGGGAGCGGTCCGTGTCCGCCGCGGACCGGTTCATGCTCCGGCTGCTGCGCGTCAAGGAGATCGACCGGATCGACATGGAGGCCCTGGCCGGCGCGCACCGCGCGTTCCGCTGGGCCATCGTGTTCTCCGCGGTGCGCTGCACGATCACCTACCTGCTGGTGCCGATCCTCGTGCCCGTCATCAGCGCGGCGGGCATGGTCGCCACACCGCTCAGCATCACCCTGTGCGTGCTGGCCATGGTGAACGGGACGGTGAGCATGCGTCGGTTCTGGAAGACCGACCACAAGGGTAAATGGGTCTACACGTGGTTCATGGCGGTCATGTTCGTGATCCTCATCGGCACGGTCGTCTACGAGGTAATTGGGTTGGTGTCGTGATGTCGCAGTCGCAGTCTTTTGACGCGGAGAATCTGGAGGGGGAGTACGTCGAGGGGGTCGACAACGTCGAGAACGTTGACGACATCGACGCCGCTGACGACGAGTGGGAGGAGTACGAGCGCCAGGAGGTCCCCGGTTCCTCCACTGCCGACGTGGTGACGTTGTTGTTCATGGCGGCGATGATCATCGCCACGGTCTTCTGCTTCGTCTTCCTGATGTGAGTGACGCCGGGCTGAACGGCGTCAGTCGTTGAGCAACTCCCGGCACTGCTCGGCGGTGTTGGTCTCCAGGCACTCCGACCAGGCGATCTGCCCGTCGACCCACGGGTGGTTCGGCGTCTGCCCCTGGTTGAGCTGCCACATGTAGTTGTCGCACATGATCGCGGTGCCGTCGGCGGCGACGGCCGTGCGCCCGATGTCCGCGCCGATGCACTGGTCACCGAGCTGAGGGCCGGTGATCTCAGGGGTCTGGGGCACCTGTGGCACCTCCGGGACGGGGGCGGGGGCCGGTTGCGGGGCGGGCTCAGGATCCGTCGCGGGCTGGGGTGCCGGTTCGTCCACGACCCCGCCGGTCGTCGGGTTCGGCTGGGCGGCGGAGGTCGTGCTCGTCGTACTCGTGTTGGTCGTGCTGGTCATGGACGACGTCACGGTCGGCGGGGCGTCGTCGTCGGTGGAGCATCCGGCGAGCGGGAGGGCGAGCAGGGCGAGGCCGGCGAGTGTGGTGCGTCCGGCACGAAGTCTGTGGAGCATATGCGAAGAGTACATGTTCACCCTGAGCCCTCAGCCCGCGTCGCGTGCCGGATCAGGGCCTCCCGTGCCACGGAACGCCCGGATCCTGTACGCGACGCGGGGTCGGCCGTAACCGAGCCCACCCAACGAACCCCACTCACCCCAGCAGCGACTCACCCCAGTACTCGTCCTCGGTCGTCCCGCCGGGCACGTGGAACACGGCGGAGCCGACGTGGGTGATCCACTCGTTCAGCCGGTCGCCGTCGGCGAGGCGGCGCTGCACCGGGATGAACGCGGTGTCCGGGTCGCGTTGGAAGCAGGTGAAGATCAGTCCGGTGTCGGAGAGGTCGATCAACGCGGCGTCCTGCAGGCCGGCGGGCCCGGCGGTGACGGGCAGGTCGTAGTTGTAGGCGCGGCGCAGCATGCGTTCGGCGTCGCCGTTGCGCGAGGTGGCCATCGCCACGTGGGAGTGGGTGTCGATCAGGGGCAGGCCGTCGTGGCCGAGTTTGTTCACGTCGACGTCGCTGAACTCGCCGCCGCCGCTCAGCGGGGCGCCCTCCACGATGGTGCGTCCCATGGCGACCTCGCGGGTGCCGCGGTCCACGGACTCCCACTCGGGCATGTCGAAGGCCACGCGGCGCACGATCATGCAGGTCCCGCCGTCGTCGTTCCACACCTGGGCGTCGAACTCGGCGTCGGAGCGCGGGTTGACGGTGCCGTCCTTGAAGCCGAAGAGGTTGCGCGGGGTGCCGGGGTCGCCGTCGTGCACGGGGATGTCGAGGAAGCCGGTCTGGCTCCAGGACGGCCGGGCGTGGTCGGCGCCGCCGCGCACGAGGACGCGCAGCGCGTGGGAGACGGTGGTGCGGTCGTCGCCGCAGATCTGCAGGACCACGTCGCGTCCGCCCCAGGTGTCGTCGAGGGCGTCGCCGGTGAAGTGGGGCAGGGGTTTCAGCCAGGACGGCGCCTTGTCGGCGATCCCGGCGGCCTCATAGAGTCCGCGGCCGAAGCCGCAGGTCACGGTGAGGTTCCCGGGGTCGCTGGCGAGCTCGGGTTCCAGGTCGGCGAGTACGGGGTCGCCGGAGCAGAGGCGTCGGGCATCACCGGTCCAGATGCGCAGCAGGCGTTGCACGGTGGTGCGGTCGGCACCGTCGCGCAGGGTGAACGCGACGGTGGTGTTGTGCGCCTGCGGCGCGGTCGCCACGCCGGCCTGGTGCGCACCGTCGAAGGGCACGGAGGACGGCCCGGCCGCGCCGGACGCTGCGGCGTCCTGCGTCCCGCCGGCGTCCTGCGCGCAGGACGTGGTGACGGCGGCGGACGCGCCGAGCACGCCGAGGGTGCCGAGGCTTCCGAGGAAGCCGCGGCGGGTGACGCGGTGGGGACTAGTGCCCGGCATGCTCGTCGTGCTCAGCCGCATCGTCGGTGTCGCCGGTGCCGTAGTCCTCGTGGGCGGACTGCTGCACGCGCACGGGGATGTCGGCGACCTCGTAGGTGGTGCCGTCCTCGGCGGTGAGGGTCAGGGTGAGGGCGTCGCCGGCGGCGATCTCGTCGTTGTTCTCCATGATCATGATGTGGTTGCTGCCGGGTTCCATCGTGATGCTGCCGTTGGCGGGCACGGTGACGCCGTCCTCGGTCTCCTGCATGATGCCGTCGACGGTCTCGTGGAACTGGTAGACGCCCTCCAGGTCACCGGTGACGCGGGTGAGGTGGATGTCCTCGTCGGTGGTGTTGGTCAGCTCGCCGAAGACGGCGGTCATGGAGGTCTCGGTGTCCTTCGCGCCGACGTAGCCGTCGGTGAGGGTGAGCGCGTCCGTCGACTGCTCGGCTGACTGCTCGGCTGACTGGTCCGTGGTCGCCGACGCTGCACTGCTGGAGCTGCCTGCACTGCTGTCGCCGCTGTCGTCGTCGTTGCCGCAGGCGGTGAGGCCGAGGGCGAGGACGCCGGCGAGGGAGGCGGCGGCGAGGCGTCGCGTCGTGGTGACGGTCATGGGAACACTCCTGGAAGGTGTGGAGGTAGTCGCTGTTGCGGGTCACACTACTAGTCGGTTCTGTCGTCAGAAGAGTTCCGGACCGTCGCCGGGATCACGTCCGGGGGTGCTGCGGTGTGCCCGGTGACACCCCCACGGCGGGAGGGTCCGGAACCGGAGGGGCTGCAGATCCGACAACTGCACCGTGACCTCAACTCTTCCCGACTCTCTCCGACCGCCCGGCCGCGCCACGGCGCGCACCGACGACCGCCAGATGAACGGGCTGCTCAAGCGCCTGCACTTCTTCGCCGGGGTGCTGTGCGCCCCGCTGATCCTCATCGCCTCGGTGACGGGTCTGCTCTACGCGTTCGCCCCCACGGTGGAGCAGGTGATGAACCACTCGATGCTCACCGCCGAGGCGCCGGATGGTGCGGGAGCGGGGCAACGTCTGCCGGTCAGCGACCTGGTGGACACCGCGCAGGCCGAGCACCCGGACCTGGCGCTGGCCGGGGTGCGCCTCGGCGACGATGACGAGACGACCCGCGTCCTGTTCACCGACCCGGAGCTGCCGGAGTCCACGGTGCAGGCGGTGTTCCTGGACCCGTGGACCGGCGAGGTCACCGGCGACACCACCCAGTACGGCAGTGCCGGGTCGTTGCCGTTGCGCCAGTGGATCGCCGAGGGCCACCGCACGGCGTGGCTGGGCGAGCCGGGCCGGTTGTACTCGGAGACCGCGGCGAGCTGGCTGGGCGTGCTGGCCGTCGGCGGTGTGGTGATGTGGTGGCGGCGCCAGAAGTCGGGCCAGAAGTCGGGCCGAGCGTCCACCGCCAGGCTGCGGGCGATGCTGCGCACGGGCGGTCGCGGCCGTACGCGCACGATGCGCCTGCACGGGGCGACGGGCACGCTCGTGGCCGTGGGCATGGTGTTCCTCACGGTGACGGGGCTGACCTGGTCGTCGGTGGCGGGCAGCACGATCGGGGATGTGCGGGAGAAGTTGAGCTGGGGCACGCCGTCGGTGTCGGCGTCGCTGCCGGGGATTCAGGACGCACCGGACGCCGCCGGCGCCGCTTCCGGTGGCCACGCCGGCCACGCCGGGCACGGCGGGGCGGCCGGGGCGTCCTCCCCGGTGCGGGTCAGCGGCCTGAACCAGGGTTCGGTCGACCGCGTCGCGGAGACGGCGGTGGAGGAGCTGCGCACGCCGGTGACGATCACCCCGCCGAGCGCGGAGGGGCAGGCGTGGACGGCGACGGAGGACCGGGTGGCCTACCGGCTGACCAACGACGCCGTGGCGATCGACTGGGCCACCGGCGAGGTGACCGAGCGTCTGGACTTCGCCGACTGGCCGGTGGCGGCCATGGCGACCGGCTGGCTGATCCAGCTGCACATGGGCACGTTGTTCGGCCTGCCGAACCAGCTGGTGCTCGGCGCGTTGGCGGCGGCGATCATCGCGATGGTGTGCTGGGGCTACGCGATGTGGTGGCGGCGCAGGCCCGTCGGACGCCTCGCCGGGCCGCCGCGCAAGAACGTGGGCGGGACAGGCTGGGAGCGCCCCACCGCCGGGACCGTGGTGCTCGTCGTCGCGCTGGTGGCCTACGGGTTCGTCGCCCCGCTGTTCGGGGTGACGTGCCTGGCGTTCGTGGCGGGCAGCGCGATCTGGGACAGGGTGGGTGCGGCGCGTGAGGCGCGCGAGGCGCGTGTCTTCAGCACTCCACCACGTTGACGGCCAGGCCGCCGCGGCTGGTCTCCTTGTACTTGTCGTTCATGTCCGCACCGGTCTCGCGCATGGTCTGGATGACCGCGTCGAGGGAGACGATGTGGGAGCCGTCGCCGGCCAGTGCCAGGCGGGCGGCGGTGACGGCGGTGGACGCGGCGACGGCGTTGCGTTCGATGCAGGGGATCTGCACCAGTCCGCCGATGGGGTCGCAGGTCAGGCCGAGGTGGTGTTCCACGGCGATCTCGGCGGCGTTCTCCACCTGGGCGGCGGTGCCGCCGCGTACGGCGCAGAAACCGGCGGCGGCCATCGCGCAGGCGGAGCCGACCTCGGCCTGGCAGCCGCCTTCGGCCCCGGAGATCGAGGCGTTGGCCTTGATCAGCGAGCCCACGGCGGCGGCGGTGAGCAGGAAGGTGCGCACGTCGCGCAGGGTGGCGTCCGGAGTAGTTCGCCACATGTAGTGCAGGACGGCGGGGATGATGCCGGCCGCACCGTTGGTGGGGGCGGTGACCACGCGTCCGCCGCCGGCGTTCTCCTCGTTGACGGCCAGGGCGTAGACGTGCAGCCAGGCGTCGACGGCGGATGCCGGGTCGTCCTCCAGTCGGCGGCGCATGGCCGCGGCGCGTCGGGGGACGTGCAGGCGTCCGGGCAGGACGCCGTCGGTGTGCAGGCCGGCGTCCACGCAGGTGCGCATCGCCGCCCAGATGGCGTCGAGTCCGGCGGTGACCTCGTCGGGGTCGCGGCGGGCGCACTCGGCGGCCCAGGCGACGTCGGCGACGCTGCGCCCGTCGGTGCACAGGGCGAGGAGTTCGGCGGCGGTGCGGAAGCCTGGGCCGGTGGGGGTGCCGTTGTCGCCTGTCTCCCCGGAACCCTGCTCGCCGACGCGCTCGATGAACCCGCCGCCGACGGAGAGGTAGGTCTCCTCCAGTGCGGGTTCGGCAGGTGCCTCCCCGTCCGTCCACGCCTGCAGCACCATGGTGTTGGGGTGGCGCAGGCCCGAGGATGGCGCGTTGAGGACCACGTCGTCACGGGTGAAGGGCACGTCCACGGTGCCGTCGACCAGCAGGTGGGAGTCGTCGTTCAGCCTGCCCCAGGCGCCGCGGACGGCGTCGGGGTCGCACGTCTCCGGCTGCGCGCCGGCGAGCCCGGCGACCGCGGCGTCCGGCGTCCCGTGGCCGTGTCCGGTCGCCGACAGCGAGCCGTAGAGCTGCACGCGTACCCGCGTGAGGCCCGGCAGGGCGGCGGCGCGACGTGCGAAGTCCGCACCGGCGCGCATCGGCCCCACGGTGTGGGACGACGACGGGCCGATGCCGATGGAGAACAGGTCGAGTGCGGAGACGTACACCGACTCGATCGATGTACCCGCGGTGACCGACGTAGCTGACATCGTCAGGACTCTACCGTGGTGGCCCCCACGGGCCGCGCCGCCTGGCGTGCCAGCAGGTCAGCCCTGGTTTCGGGGGTGGTGGCCACGGTGGCGGCGGCCAGGGCGAGGCCCTTGGCCGCCACGATCGCGGCCTCGTCGCCGGCCGGGGTGGCCGCGGCGGCGGCGAAACCGACGGTGTGCGGCGGGGCCTCGTGGCCGAGCAGGGAGATCATCGGGTGGATCGAGGGGACGACCTGGGAGACGTTGCCCATGTCGGTGGACCCGCCGACGTTGCCGGGGTGCGCGGCGACGGTGCGTCCCAGGTCGACCAGGGCGGTGTTCCAGGCGTCGGCGAGCAGCGGCTCCTGCACCAGGCTGGCGTAGCGCGGCTCGGTCGGCTCGCACTCCCACGAGCAGCCCGAGGCCAGGGCGCCGGCCTCGAAGCAGTTCATCACCCGGCGCTTGGCGTCCTCCAGGACGTCCATGTCGAAGGCGCGGACCTCGGCGTCGACCTCGGTGTGGTCCGGGATGATGTTGGTGACGTGGCCGCCCTCGGTGAGCACGCCGGCCACGCGCACGGAGTCGGCGAGCTGCTGGCGCAGCAGTCCGATGCTGGTCAGGGCGATCGTCGCGGCGTCGAGGGCGTTGACGCCCTTCTGCGGGGCGGCCGCGGCGTGGGCGGGTGTGCCGGTGTAGGTGACCTTGAAGCGGTCGACGGCCTGGCTGGTGAAGTCGCTGCAGCGGGCGTCGGCACCGTCGCCGGCGTCCTGCCCGCCGTGGACCATCAGCGAGATCGTGGCGTCCTCCCAGGCGCCCTCGCGCAGCATGAGCACCTTTCCGCCGCCGTGCTCCTCGGCGGGCGTGCCGAGGAGTTTGACCCGGATGCCGGCCTCGTCGGCGATCTCCGCCAGGCCCAGGGCCGCGCCGAGTCCGGCGGTGGCGATGATGTTGTGGCCGCAGGCGTGGCCGATGGACGGCAGGGCGTCGTACTCGGCGCAGACGGCGACGACGAACTCGCCGGAACCGTAGGTGGCCTCGATGGCGGTGTCGAGACCGTAGACGCCGACGGAAACGTCGAAGCCGGCGTCGCGCAGTTCGGCGGCGACGAGGGCGGCGGAGTCGTGCTCGGCGAAGGCGAGCTCCGGGTTGGCGTGCAGCGTGTGGCTGATCTCCAGCAGACGGTCGCGGTGGGCGTCGATGCGTGCGGTGACGTTCTCGTTCATGGGTGCTCCTGGGCGGTACGGCGGTGGGGCGGTGTTACGGGGCTAAGGTAGTGAACACGATCAATTCTGGCGGTACGGGGCAGGGAAGTGACGAAAATGGACGACAACACGCAGGAAATGGGTCTCAGCACCCTCGACGAGCGCATTGTTCACGCGCTCCAGGTCGCCCCGCGCGCACCGTGGGCGGCGTTGGCGCCGGTGGTGGGCGCGGACCCGGTGACCCTGGCGCGGCGGTGGGCGCAGCTGCGCGCCGACGGGGTGGTGTACGTGACCGGCTACGGCGGCGACGCCGACGCGGTCATCGCCCTGATCGAGATCGAGTGCCGTCCGGAACGCACCGTCGACGTCGCCGACGCGCTGGTCGCCGAGCGCAGTGCGTTCACCATCGACTTCACCGCCGGCGCGCGCGACATCATGGTCACCCTGCAGACCCAGGGCACCACGGGCCTGGCGGACTGGACGCTGGACCGGGTGCGCCGCCTCGACGGGGTGCGGCGGGTGCGCACCCACCTGGTGTCGCAGATCGTCACTGATGCGCGCGAGTGGCGGCTGCGGGCACTGTCGAAGGACGAGGTCGCCGAGATCCACCGGCGGGTGCGTCCGGCGACCTCGCCGACGATGCCGCGGCTGAGTTCCGCCGAACGCGCCGGCGTGCTGGACGCCCTGGCGGTGGACGGCCGGGCGTCCACCGCCGACATCGCCGCGGCGGCGGGCATCACCGCGCGCAAGGCCCGCGAGGCCGTCGCCGCGCTGACCTCGACCGACCGCTACATCATCCGGGTCGACGTGGCCCGGGCCCGGACGCCGTGGCCGGTGTCGGTGTGGTACTTCCTGCAGGTCTCCGCGGACAAGCTGGCGAAGGTCGGCCCGCTGCTCAGCCGGATCGACGAGGTACGTCTGGTCGTCACCGCGACCGGTGAGTACAACGTGATCATGGCGGCGTGGCTGCGGTCCCTGCTGGACGTCAACCGGCTGGAGGCGGTGCTGGAGGAGCGGCTGCCCGGGGTGCGCATCGTGGACCGGTCGGTGGTGCTGCGTTCGCTGAAGCATCTCGGCCACGTGCTCGACGCCGACGGTGACGCGACAGGGCGTACCGTCCCCGTCCCGTGAGGAGTTTTCCGCCTGATCCTGCATATGGCCCCAGATTGGTGGTCATATCCTGCATGACGGACGCATGCGGGGGCATGGTCGAGTACTTTCGCGCCATCCCCGCGCGTCGGGGACGGGCGGCCGCAAGGATGACGACCACGGCCCTCACACCGCAGGAACTCACCACGAGAAGAGACCGAAGCCATGAGCGAGACACCACCGACACCACCGGTAGACACGACGACGCAGGACACCACGCAGGACGCCGCGGCGCCGCCGCGCATCATCGCCCCGGGGCTGCGTGACCGCGGCCTGTGGCTGGTCGGCGGGCTGGTCGTGGTCATCGCCGCGGTCGCCCAGGCCATCGGCACGCTGGAGATCTCGCTCGGTGTCGCCGCGCTGACACTGCTGCCGATGATCTGGGCGCTGGCGATGGGGGTGGTGGTGTCGGTGCAGCGTGTGCGCCCGCTGCCGGTCGACCTGCAGCACGTGGCGAACGTGATCATGGGTGTGGCGGTGCTCGTCCTCGTCGCCCGGTTGTCCTTCACCCTGGGCCCGAACATCCCCTTCCTGCTGGACGCCGGCCCGGCGCTGCTGCTGCAGGAGGTGGGCAACATCATCGGCCCGATCTGCCTGGCCCTGCCGCTGGCGGTGATGCTGCGCATGGGTTCGGCGACGGTCGGGGCCACGTTCTCCGTCGACCGTGAGGGTGCCTTCGCCATGGTCACGGAACGTTTCGGAACGAACTCGCAGCAGTACCGTGGCGTGCTGTCGATGTACATCTTCGGCTCGGTGTTCGGTGCGGTGATCATCAGCATGATCGCCTCGTTGGCGTCCTCGCTGGGCATCTTCGACTGGCGGGCGCTGGCGATGGGCGCGGGCGTGGGTTCGGGCTCGATGATGGCCGCTGGGTCGGCCTCGGTGACCGCGGCGCACCCGGAGTTCGCCGACCAGATCCTGGCGTTGAGCACCACGGCGAACCTCATCGCCTCGATCGCCGGGGTGTACCTGGGGATGTGGGTGGCCCTGCCGCTGGCGGACCGTTTCTACCGCTTCCTCACGCGGCGCCAGGGTGACGGGGAGACCGGCGCGACATCGGCGCCGTCGTCGAAGGCCCTGAAGTCCTCCGAGGCGCTGGCCACCGCGGTGACGGACGCCCCGCTGGTCAAGCTGCCGTTGTGGGTGTCGCTGCTGATCATCAGCGTCGCCGGCGTGGTGGTGTCGGTGGTGTCCTCGGGGAGTTTCTCCTGGGACATGGTCCTGACTTTCGTGGCGATCAGCCTGTTGACCGCCGCGGGTATCGGGGTGGCGAAGCTGACGCGCGGCAAACTGCCGGCGATCATCGTGGTGATCACGGTGGGCACGTTGCTGACGGTGCCGGCCTCCCCGGTGGCGCCGTGGCTGCTGGAGGTGTCCTCCAGCGTGGACTTCCTGTCGGTGATCACCATGATGCTGGCGGTCGCGGGCCTGAGCATCGGCAAGGACATCCCGCTGCTGCGCCAGATCGGCTGGAAGATCATCCCGGTGGGCATCGTCGTGATCGTCTCGACCTACCTGGCCTCGACGATGATCGCCGAGGGTGTCCTGCGCTTCATCGGGTAGGGAAGAACTCCCGTCAGCCCCGCGCGGTTACCACCACGTGCGGGCGTGACTCGTGTCCGGGCGCGACCCCGAAACGCCTGTCGAGCTCGGCAACCTCGGGCAGCGGGTCGACCTCCACGGAGGTGAAGCCGGCCTCGCGGAAGACCGCACCGAACTCGGCGGTGTCGGCGGCGGTGGCCAGCGGCAACGCGTCGAGGGTGGTGGGGGAGTAGGTGCGGGTGAAGGCGTCCTCCCCGTCCGCGGAGGGGACCTTCATCGACGGGTCGACACCGTGGGGGAACCAGGTGGCGTCCACGGCGACGACGACCCCGCCGGGGCGCAGCATCCGCCGCCACGCCCGGGCTGCGGCGACCGGGTCGGGCAGCGTCCACAGCACGTAGCGGCTGACCACGGCATCAGCGCGCGCAACGCCGGCAACTCCTCCGACCTGTGGGTCGTGGGCGTCGCCGACCTCGAACCGCGCACCACCGCCGGACGCCGCGGCCACCGCGATCATCCCCGCCGAGCTGTCCACCCCGGTCACCCGGTGCCCGTCGGACGCCAGCAGGTTGGCGAGGTACCCGGAGCCGGTGCCGACGTCCAGCACGTCCAGCACGCCGAGCGCACCACCATCCTGAGCGTCTCCCAGGCGTGACCCGAACACCGTCGACCACAGTTGTCGGTCCAGCGGCGCGCGCGGCCCACTGACCTGGTGGTCGTGGTAGTCGGCGGCGCGGCCAGACCAGTACGAGTCCAGGTGGGACTGCAGGGGCTGAAGGGTCTGCAGGGTGGAGACGCTCACGGCCGACCCACCAGTCCGCGGTCGGTGGCACGGTCGGTGCTGCGGGGGAAGATCAGGGTGATCTCGCCGTCGATGTCCACCCGTGTCACGCGCCGGCCGTAGACGGGTTCCAGGACGGCGGGGACGAGCACCTCGTCCGGAGTCCCCTCGGCGACGACGACGCCACGGTCCAGGACCACGATGTGGGTGCAGTAGCGCGCGGCGAGGTTGAGGTCGTGCAGAACGACCGCGCAGCCGGGCAGTCCGGCGACGAGTTCGAGGATCTCGTGCTGGTAGCGCACGTCGAGGTGGTTGGTGGGTTCGTCGAGCAGGATGTGGCGGGTCTGCTGGGCCAGCGCGCGGGCGATGAGGGCGCGTTGGCGTTCGCCGCCGGAGAGTTCGGCGAGGTCGCGCCGGGCGAGGTCGGTCATGCCGACGGCGTCGAGGGCGCCGGTGACCACGGCACGGTCGTGGGCGCTGGTGCGCGGCAGGCGTCCCTGGTGCGGCAGGCGGCCGAGGGTGACCAGGTCGGCGACGCTCATCGGCATGCCGGAGGACGTCGCGTCACGCTCCTGGGCGACGACGGCGACCGCGCGCGCGACGTCCGTCTGTCGGCTGCCGTGCCGGCCGCCGCGTAGGTCGGCACCGTCGAGCAGGACACGCCCGCTGCTCGGCGTCACCGAGCCGTAGAGCGCGCGCAGCAGGGTGGTCTTGCCGGAGCCGTTGGGCCCGACCAGGCCCACTGTGCCCTCGTCGGGCACGGTGAGGTCCACGCCGGCGAGTGCGCGGGTGGCGCCGAAGTCGACGTGCACGTTCTCGGCGGTGATCACGGGTTCTCCTGCAGGTAGGTGGTGAGTTTCTCCAGGCCGTCCACGGCCAGCGGGGTGGGCGGTTCGGCGTAGTTGAGCAGCATCGGCAGGATGTTCTGGGAGCGCCCGGCCGTGGTGCGGTCGATGCCGGGGATCTGGTTGACGGCGTCGAGCACCTGATCCTCCCCACCGTCGGAGTGCAGCGCGAGGATCACGTCCGGGTTGCGTTCCACGATGTCCTCGGCGGTGACCTCGAAGACGCGGTCGGCCTGGTCGCCGTAGACGTTGGACGCCCCGGTGGAGGCGACGATCGGGGCGGCCATGGACCCGGCGCCGTAGGCGTAGGTCACGCCGCCGCCGACGGTGGGGTACAGCACGGCGACGCTGCGTCCTGCCGCGGCGTGGGAGGCGGCCTCCTCCTCGACGGCGGCGAGGCGGGCGCGCAGGTCGTCGACGGTGGACGCCGCGGCGTCCTGCCGGTCGAAGACGGTGCCGTAGAGCCCGACCTGGTCCCAGACGTCGTCCCAGGTGACGGGCCCGTCGATGGCGTCGCAGAAGGCGGGTTCCTCGATCAGCGGGATGTCGGAGCTGGCCAGGGTCTGCCGGTTGACGGTGTCGGTCTCCCCGAGCACGAGGTCGGGGGCGGCGGCGACGACCTCCTCGCGGGAGATCTGCAGGTGGCCGGACTCGTCGGTCTTGTCGGTGATCGAGGGGATGTCGGCCAGCGCCCGGTTGGTGGCGTCGTCGAAGTACTCCTCGGGGTACTGGCCGGCGCGGTTGGCGACCCGGTCGAGCACGCCGAGGTCGGCGAGGGTGGTCACGGCGGCAGGTTTGAGCAGGGTGACGTTCTCCGGCGGGCCGTCGAGGGTGACGGTGTCGCCGCAGTTCTCCACGGAGATCGCGGCGTCCCCGGCGGCGTCGGTGCTGCCGTTGCCGCCGTTGCCGCCGCTGCCGCAGGACGCGAGCAGCAGGGAGGACGCCAGGACCAGCGTGGTGGTCACGGTGGGCGCAGTGGTTGCGGGACGTTTCATGGGGCGACTCCGTGGTGCATGCGGCGGACGAGGATGAGCAGGAAGGGGGCGCCGACGAGGGCGGTGATGATGCCGACGGGGATCTCCTGCGGGGCGAGCAGGGTGCGCGAGCCGATGTCGGCCCAGCACAGCAGGACCGCGCCGAGCAGTGCGCAGACCGGGATCACGGCGCGGTGGGCACCGCCGACGAGGCGTCGGGCGAGGTGCGGGACGACCAGGCCGACGAAGCCGATGGATCCGGCCATCGCCACCACGGTCCCCACCAGCAGGCACGACAGCACGAGCAGCAGGATGCGCATGCGCTCGGGGTTCACGCCGAGGGTGAGGGCGGTGTCGTCGCCGGCGGTGAGGGCGTCGAGGCGGGGGCCGAGGACGAGCAGCAGTGCGGTGACCACCAGCACGACCACCACCACGGCGGCCAGGGGTCCGGACCAGGACGCCAGGCCGAGGGAGCCGAGCAGCCAGAACATCACCGAGCGCGAGGACTCGGCGGAGTCGGAGGCGAAGATCAGGAAACTGGTCAGTGCGGACAGGGCGTAGCCGATGGCGACGCCGGCCATGATCAGGCGGGTCGGGGTGATGCGCCCGCCGGAGCGGGCGACGCCGAAGACGACGAAGGACGCGACGACGGCGCCGAGGAAGGCGCTGGTCTGCAGGACGTAGTCGCCGAGGCCGGCGCCCATCCCCGTCCCGACGCCGGTGAGGATGGCGGTCGCGGCGCCGACGGAGGCGCCGGAGTTCACGCCGAGGACGTAGGGGTCGGCGAGGATGTTGCGCACGGTGGCCTGCAGGACGACCCCGGCGACGGCGAGGCCGGCACCGACGGCGGCCCCGAGGACGGCGCGCGGGGCGCGGATCGTCCAGATGACGGCGTCGTGCCGGGCGAGATCCGTGCCACCCTGCACCTCCAGCCCGGTGCCGAGGAGATGGTGGGCGAGGATGCGTGCGGAGTCGGCCGGGGAGACGGACACCGAGCCGAAGCAGACGCTGAAGACGAGCGTGACCAGCAGGGCGAGGGTGAGTGCCGCGGTCCAGGAGAGCGCGCGCCGACGTGCGGCGGCGTGGCCGAGGACGTCGGTGCCGGCGTGTGCGGCGCGTCCGGTGGCATCGCTCCCGGGGGATTCTGTGGTGGTCACGGGGGATCACGCTACCGGCCGGGGAGCCTCATTCGCACATTCAAGGGACTATTTGAATGAAGGTTTTACCTGCGGGAAACACGGTGGGTCAGATACCCCGTGGGGTATGTTTGTTCTGTGAGCGAAAATCCATTCAGTGGTGACGGGCGGGGAGCCCACGGTGCGTCGGGGATCTCCCGGAGGCAGGCGAGGGCGATCATCGCGCTTCTCGGCGCGATCGTGGTGCTGGCGGTGGCGGGCCTGGGGGTGTGGTTCGTCCGGCAGGGCGGAGGTGGGGACGACACGTCCGCAGGGGCGGGCGCCGACGCGGGCACGGTCCGTGTCGATGAGGTGGAGGAGGTGGACGAGCGTACCGAGCCGCCTGCTGAACCGGAGGTGGACTCGGTGGCGCTCCTCGAGTCGGCGGGTGTCGAGAGCGTCAACCCTGCGCCGGTCCCGGAGGCGGTCGAGGCCTGGGGTGACTACACGACGTACCGGTCGTGGTCGGGGACGCTCCGTGTCTTCGAGAACGGCGATCCGACACCGCTGCCCGACGAGGACCACGGACGTTTCCCGGCGACGATGAACGGCTGTGGATTGGCGATGTACCTGGTGACCTTCCGCTCGGTGAACGAGGACATCCTGCTCGACGCCCAACTGCTCAACGCCGCCAACACCGTCAGCGCGAGTGAGACTCTCTCCGACGGTTGGATCCTCTCGACGAACTGCATGACGCCCCAGTTCGCCTTCTCCTCCTCGACGGACATCTCGAACCTCGGTGACGTGGCCTACGACGTCACCGAGTACCGGCAGTCGTCGGTGGTGCAGCCTGCCGCGGACGCGGCCACGGTGGATGAGCCGGTGGCCGCCGAGGTGCCGGTCGTCGCGGAGCCGACTCTCGTCGAGTGCGAGAACGGTCTGACGATCATGGGGCTGTACAGCGACGGGATCTGGCGTTCGACACCGGAGTGCGACACCCCGGAGCACAGGCGGTCTGCACAGGCTGAGGGGGTCTGTGGTGGTCTCTACGGCAGGGAGGAACAACCGGAGCTCTGGGCGGAACTCTGCCAGTGAGGCGCCCGGCGCTCTTTATGACTCTTGATGACTCGCCAACTCATAAAGAGTCATAAAATCACCCACTTAGGGGGCTGATGGTCGCCTGTAACGCCGGGGCGTGGACGGCGACGACGGCATCGACGTCCGCCTCCGCCAGTGGTGCGGCACGGACGACGTAGCGCATCAGGCCGAGGCCGATGAGCTGGCTCGCAACCGACGACGCCCTCATCGCCGCGTCCGGACCATCCAGTCGTGCGGCGATTCGCCCCGTCACCACGTCCTCGGCGAAGTTCAGCAGCGGGGGAGAGGTGGTAGCGGCAGTGCCGGCAGCACCGCCGAGCGCGCTGCGCACCGCCGCGGTGAATACGTCGCGGTGCGGGTCCCAGGACTCACATAATGTGCGCACCAGCCGCGCACCGAGGTCCTCCAGCGGCCCGTCCAACGCTGTCTCGATCCGGTCCACCGGGTCGAACGGCAGGGCCATCGTGGCCACGAGAAGCCGGGCCTTGTCCCCGAAGTGGTGGTTGATCAGGCTCGGGTCGACCCCGGCCTCCTGTGCGATGGACCGGACGGACGCGCCACGGAAACCGTGCGTGGCGAACTGCCGCCGGGCGGCGTCGACGATGTTGCGGCGTGTCTGTCGCGTCCGCGCGGCACCGCCACCACGGGGCCGGCCGCGACCGCGGCGTACCTCGGGGCGTCCTTCCTGGCGTCCTTCCCCGCTCATGCGGTGCGACGCCGCAGCGTGAGGGCGGCGAGCGCGACCGAGACCACGGTGAAACCGAGCACCACGGCGAGGTCCACGGTGAAGTCGGCGTTCCAGCCGGACACGTGGGTCAGGCGGGTGAAGGAGTCGGCGGCGTAGCTCAACGGCAGGACGTCGGAGATGCGGGTCAGCACCACGGCCATGCTGTCGCGCGGGGCGAGCAACCCGCACAACAGCAGCTGCGGGATCACCACCAACGGCATGAACTGGACGGCCTGGAACTCCGTCCGGGCGAAGGCGGACGCCAGCAGTCCCAGTGAGGTGCCCAGCAGGGCGTTGGCGACGGCGAACACGACCAGCACCCACGGGGAGTCGACCTCCAGCCCGAGGAACAGGATGCCCACGGCGGAGGTCACCGTGGCCTGCACCAGCCCGGCCGCACCGAAGGCGAGGGCGTAGCCGGCGATGAACTCCCCGCGACGCAGGCGGGTGGTCAGCAGGCGTTCCAGCGTGCCGGAGGTGCGCTCGCGGACCATGGTCACAGAGGTCAGCAGGAACATGAGGATGAAGGGGAACAGTCCGAGCATCTGCGGACCCACCTGCTGGAAGGTCGCCGGGCTGTCGTCGAAGACGTACCTGAACAGGCACAACAGCATCGACGGCAGGACGAGGACGAGGGCCAGCGTGCGTGGGTCGTGCAGCAGCTGCGCGGCCACGCGGCGCGCGGTGGCGAGGGTGCGGGTCATGGTGCTGTCCTTCCTGTGTCTCTTGTGCCTTCGGTGCCTTCGGCGCCTTCGGCGAGTGCGAGGAAGGCCTGCTCGAGGTCGTCCTGCCCGGTGCGTCGGCGCAGTTCGTCCGGCGTGGCGTCGGCGATCAGCTGTCCTTCGCGTAACAGCAGCACGCGGTCGCACCGGGCGGCCTCGTCCATGACGTGGCTGGACACCAGCAGCGTTCTTCCCCGGTGGGCGAGGTCGGTGAACAGCGCCCAGAGGTCGCGGCGCAGGACGGGGTCCAGACCCACGGTGGGTTCGTCGAGCAGGTACAGCTCGGCATCGCCGAGCAGGGCGGCCGCGAGGGAGACGCGCGTGCGTTGGCCGCCGGAGAGGCTGCCGGTCAGGTCGCCCTCCCGGCCGGTCAGTCCCACGCTGGCGACCGCCGCGTCGACGGCGTCCTGCCCGACCCCGCTGAGCCGGGCGAAGTAGCGGAGGTTCTGGGCCACGGTGAGGTCCGGGTAGACGGAGCTGGCCTGGGTCACGTACGCCACGCGTGCGCGGTTCACGGCGTTGCCCGCCGGCTCCCCGAGCACGGTGACTGAACCCGATTGGATGATCTGGATACCGGCGATGGCCCTGATCAGGGTGGTCTTCCCGCAGCCGCTGGGGCCGAGGATGCCCGTGATGGTGCCGGCCGGGAGTGTGAGCTCGAGGCCGGTGAGGACGCGGTGCTTCCCGCGGGTCACGTGGAGGTCGGTGACGGTGACGGCTGGTTTATTCACCATGTGTTTAATATATGGCACTCATTCATCCGGGGCAACGGTTCTTGCTGTGTCTTCTCGGTGTCTTCCCTGCGTGTACTCCGCCGGGTTTCGCTACAGTACGGAGTCATGAGCGGGGCACAGGAGAGCAGGGACACAGGCGACACCGGTGTTGCCCGCATGCGCGAACTCTCCGACGACTGGGCGGAGACCTTCCGCCTGCTCGGCGACCCCACCCGGCTGCGGCTGCTCACCGTCCTGCACTACGAGGGGCCCGGCACGTTGAGCATGTCGGAGCTCGCTGAGCGCGCCGGGGTGCGAACCGCCACGGCCTCGGCGGCGTTGCGGCTGCTCACCACGGCCGGCATCGTGACGGCCACGCGGGACGGAAGGATGATGCGCTACGCGCTCACCGACGAGCGCGTCCACCGCCTGCTGCACCACCTCGGCGGCACGCACGCGCACCACACGCACGAGGAAGACTGAGCACCTGCCGTGAGCTGGCTGCTGCTCCTCGCCGGGTTCGCCGTCCTCGTCGTGGGCGGCGAGCTTCTGGTGCGTGGGGCCTCGGCACTGTCCGCGCGTATGGGGATCTCCCCGATGGTCGTCGGGCTCACCGTGGTGGCGATCGGCAGCAGCCTGCCGGAGCTGGCCGTCGGCGTCGACGCCGCGGTGCGTGGCAGTCCCGGCCTGGTGACCGGCAACATCGTGGGCACGAACATCGTCAACCTGCTGCTCGTGCTCGGGTTGGCCGCGGCGATCCAGCCGATCATCACCGCACGCCAGATGCTGCGCCTGGACCTGCCGGCCGTCGCCGCGGCGGCGGTCCTGCTGCTCGTGCTCTCCCTCGGCGGCTCGCTGACCTGGCCCGCCGGCGTCCTCCTGCTGCTCGTCGGGGTGGCGTACACCGCCACGATCCTCTGGTACACGAAGCGGTCGCGCGCGCAGGAACTGTCGCGGAGGGCCGCCCAGGCCCAGACGGTGGAGACGACAGACACGCAGGACGCGCCGCCCGCCGGCTGGCGTCGCGGCGCGGTGGACGCCGTCCTGCTGCTCGGGGGTATCGCCCTGGTGATCCTCGGTGCGGACTGGCTGGTCACCGGTGCCGTCGACATCGCCTCGGAGCTCGGGGTGTCCGATGCCCTGATCGGCCTGACGATCGTGGCGGTCGGCACCTCCGCCCCGGAGCTGGTGACCACGGTGGTGGCCACGCTGCGCGGTCAGGCGTCCATGGCGGTCGGCAACCTCATCGGATCCAGCGTGTACAACATCGTGTTCATCCTCGGCGCCACGGTGCTGGTCGCCCCGGACGGCATCCCGGTGCCGGACGAGGTGCTGCGGGTCGACATGCCGGTGCTCGTGGCGGTCTCGCTGCTGGTGGTCCTGATGTTCCGGACCGGCCGCAGGATGAGCCGCTGGGAGGGGCTGCTGCTGGTGGCGTTCTACGCCGTCTACCTGACCTACCTGCTGCTCGCAAGGGTGTGACCGGCACGGGCACACGCATGCCGGCACAGTCCGTATCCTCGAACCTGCACATCATTCTCGTACCGAGGAGGTCGAGCACCATGAGCACCATCACCACACGTGACGGGGTGAACCTGCACGTCGACGACAGTGGGGAGGCAGGTGACCTGGGACGCACCGTCGTGCTGATCCACGGTTGGCCGTTGTCCGCCGAGTCCTGGTCGGCGCAGACGGAGGTCCTGCGCAAGGAGGGCTACCGCGTGGTCGCCTACGACCGTCGCGGGTTCGGACGCTCCGGCAAGCCGGACGATCCGGAATCCGCCTACGGTTACGACACCCTCGCCCGCGACCTCGAGGACGTGCTCACCGCCCTCGAGCTCACCGACGTGACGCTGGTGGGCTTCTCGATGGGTGGCGGCGAGGTCGCCCGCTACTTCAGCGTGGGCGACCCCTCGCGGATCCGCAGCGTGGTGTTCGCCGCGGCGGTGTCGCCGTTCATGATGAACGGCGACGACAACCCGGACGGACCGCTCACGCAGGACGCCGCGAAGGGCATGGAGGACGGCCTGCGCGCCGACCGCGACGCCTTCTTCGAGGACTTCACCACCGGTTTCTACTCCGTCGGCGACGACCTCAAGGTCAGCGAGGCGACCAGGAAGGAGGCGGTGCGCCTGGCGCAGCAGAGCGACCAGGACGCCGCCCTGGGCTGCATGGAGGCGTTCGGCACCACCGACTTCCGCGATGACCTGCCGAAGATCGAGGTGCCGGCGTTGATCATCCACGGGGACTCCGACGACATCGTGCCGTTCGAGGGGTCCGGCAAGCGCACCGCCGAGGCCGTCGCGCACAGCAGGACGACCGTGATCCAGGGCGCGCCCCACGGGTTGAACGACAGCCACGCCGCGGAGTTCAACGCCTCGTTGCTGGAGTTCCTCGCCGACTGAGCTACGCGAACTGCCGCTCCACCGACTCGACGAGCCAGCGGGTGTACTTCTCCATCGACCATCCCGAGCCCAGGACGAGCTGGCGGTGGGCTTCCGGGGCCCACAGGAAGGACAGCTCGTCGGCGAAGTCGTCGAGTTCCCGTTCGTTGGCGCGCCAGGCGACCAGCCCCCTGCTGATGAGGGAGGTCGCGAGCGCACGGTAGTCGTCGCGCCGACGGGCGAGCAGCTTGCCCACCGAGTCGGCGATCTTGTCGTCCGAGGTGGCTGCGCTGAGGAGTTCGCCCCACAGCATGCTGGTGCGTGCGTTCGCTGCGGCCACGAGGGAGGCGGCGGCCTCCAGGTACTTTCCCTCGTCGGGGTCCGCGGCGATTCGGGGTGCGTCCTCATTGTCTGCGGGGGAGCGCTGGCCCTCGCTGCCCGCGTAGGCCTGTTGGAAGGACGCCAGAAGGAGTTCCCTCTTGCGGCCGACGGTCAGCACGGCGTCGATGGAGACCTTGGCCTCCCTGGCGATGTGCGTCAGGGTGGTTCCTGGGTAGCCGTTGGTGGAGTAGCAGGCTGCCGCGGCATCGAGGATGCGCCGCCGGAGCCTGGCTACGCGGTTGGCACGAAGGGCCGAGCCGAAACTGCGGATGCTGGGAGACAAATCGATTCACCTCAGTGGTCAATCCGGCGGGATGGTTGATTCACGAGAACGCCATCCGACGCTAGCACCGCGGAGTTACGTGCGGCGCCGCTCATCCTTTCCGCTACCCCCCTCAGCCGAGGCTTTTATACCGGCGGTCACCGCCGGGGAGTTCCTCCGGTACCTCTCTCGACGGGGCCTCCCACAGCACACCGAAAGAAGCGTTTAATGGAGAGGGCACTTAAGTTTCCCGACACAACAGGAGCTGACATGACCGACAACACCGACAACACCGAGAACACCGAGAGCTCAGCGAACACCGGCTGGACCGGCGGGCAGAACGCCTTCGGCGACTTTGCTCCCGGCATGGTGCACTACACCGACAAGGTGCTGTTCGACGAGGTCTGGGAGCGTGAGGGGCTGTCCAAGCGCGACCGCAGCCTGGTCACCATCTCCGCGCTGACCGCGCTGGGCAAGATGGACCAGCTGCAGTTCCACCTCGACTTCGCGCGGCAGAACGGGGTCACCGACGAGGAGCTCAAGGAGGCCCTGCTGCAGCTGTCGTTCTACGCGGGCTGGCCCAACGGCATGGGTGCGACGGGCGTGCTGAAGAACATCATCGAAGGGGACAGCTGACCGCGTCCCCCCGTGTTTCCGGGGGGTTAAAATTCGGCGGCCCCGTCCCCGCCGACGGCAGTGCGCCGCTACCGTTGGGTGGGTACGCAGCACGCACTGACCCCCGCATAAACCCCCGCATAAACCCCCGCATAAACCCCAAGGACGCACCGTGGATCTCACCCCCCGGGAGCAGGACAAGCTCCTCATCTTCACCGCCGCCGAGGTCGCCCGCAGGCGCAGGGGCCGGGGGCTCACGCTCAACGTCCCGGAGGCGACGGCGCTGATCAGCGAGGCCGTCATCGAGGCCGCGCGCGACGGCCGGACCGTCGCCGAGGCGATGGAGGTCGGCACACAGGTGCTCGGCCACTCGGACGTGCAGGACGAGGTGCGCGAGCGCCTGTCGTTGATCCAGGTGGAGGCCACCTTCCCGGACGGGACGAAGCTGGTCAGCGTCCACGACCCGATCGGCCTGTGAGCGTGGGGATGCATTCCGTCACCGTCCTCTACGCCGGCGCCGAGGCGCCGTCCCCGGCCGTCCTGCAGGACGCCACGGGCGTGCCGGTGGTCACCGGCCCGCGCGAGCTCGCGCGCCATGCCGAGCAGGCCAAGACGCAGGACGCCGCGCTGGTCGTCGTCCCGGCGGGGACGGGCCGGGCGCTGACGTCGGTGACGCAGGCGGCGCAGGCGTTGGCGTGGGAGCGCCGCTCCGGCACGACGGTGGTGCTCGGCCCGTCGTTGATCGACGGCACGCGGGCGATCGCCGAGATGCGCCGTCACCTGCGCGCCTCGGCCAAGGACCACGACGCGGTGCTGTTCACCGCCAACACGGTCGACCCCTTCGCCGACGCCGAGCTGCTGCGCCGGGTGCGTCTGGCCCAGCAGTTCTCCGAGGACCTGCTGGTGGAGGTCGCCTTCGAGGGCTCGTGGCCGTCGGTGGACACCGCCCGTGAACGGCTGCGGCTGCTCGGGGCGACACGGGTGGCGCAGGTGCGCGCGGACCTGGGGCAGGACGACTCGGCGACCCCGCTGTTCCGCTCCTCGTCGTTGGCCACGGCCGCATCAAGGGCCTCGCACACCGCGCTGCACCAGTTGGTCGACCACCACGACGACGGCGTCGCCGCCGGACTGCTCGCCGACCACGCCACCGGTTTCGCCCACTCCCACGGCGACGAGGACGGCCATTCGCACGGCCACTCCCACTCGCACGGCCACCATCACCACCACTAGGAGACCCACATGTCCGGATCCGCCAGTTACGGCCTGGCCCCCGACCAGCCGGCCACCGTCGAGCTGAACGCGGGGCGCCGCACGACCACCCTGCGGGTGTCCAACACCGGCGACCGTGCGGTGCAGGTCGGCTCGCACTACCACTTCCTCGAGGTCAACCCGGCCCTCGAGTTCGACAGGGAGGCCGCCTGGGGCATGCACCTGGCCGTGCCGTCCGGCCTGGCGGTGCGTTTCGAACCCGGCGACACCCGCGAGGTCGATCTCGTCGACTTCGGCGGCCGGCGCGTCCTGCACGGTTTCGCCGGACTCGTCGAGGGCCCGCTGGACGACCCGGCGGTGAAGGCCCGCGCCCTGGCGGACCTGCCGGGGTTCCTCGCCACCAACGACGAGCTGGAGACACACCGATGAGCAGCATCGACCGGTCCCGCTACACGGAGATCTACGGCCCCACCACAGGCGACACCGTGACCCTGGCGGACACCTGCCTCACCGTGCGCATCGAGCACGACCACCTGGCCGGCGCCTACGGCGACGAGTCGGTCTACGGCGGCGGCAAGGCCGTGCGCGACGGCATGGCGCAGGACCCCACCGCCACGGCGGCGTCCGGTGCACTCGACACCGTGATCACCGGCACCATCGTGCTGGACGCCGTCGCCGGGGTGGTCAAGGGCGACGTCGGCATCCGCGACGGCCGCATCGTGAAGATCGGCAAGGCCGGCAACCCGAACACCCAGGACGGGGTCGACCCGGAGCTGGTCATCGGCCCGGGCACCGAGGTCATCGCCGGTGAGCACCGCATCCTCACCGCCGGCGGGGTGGACACCCACATCCACTACATCACCCCGCAGCAGGCCGAGCACGGTCTGGCCAACGGCGTCACCACCTTCTTCGGCGGCGGCACCGGCCCGGCCGAGGGCACCCTGGGGACCACGTGCACGCCCGGGCCGTCCGGCGTGCAGTTCATGCTGCGTGCCGCCGAGGGGATGCCGGTCAACACCGGTTTCCTGGGCAAGGGGTCCGGCTCGCTGCCGGAGGCCCTGGCCGAGCAGATCCGTGGCGGGGCGGCGGGCCTGAAGATCCACGAGGACTGGGGCGCGACCCCGGCCACGATCCGCAACGCCATGGACGTCTGCGACGAGTTCGACGTGCAGCTGGCCATCCACACCGACACCCTCAACGAAGGCGGCTTCTTCGAGTCCACCGCCCGGGCCTTCAAGGGCCGCCCGGTGCACACCTTCCACTCCGAGGGCGCCGGCGGCGGGCACGCCCCCGACATCCTGCGCGTCACCGGCATGGCGAACGTGCTGCCGGCGTCGACCAACCCCACGCTGCCGTACACGGTGAACTCGGTGGAGGAGCTGCTGGACATGGTGATGGTCTGCCACCACCTGTCCCACGACATCCCGGAGGACGTCGCCTTCGCCGACTCGCGCGTGCGCGCCGAGACCATCGCCGCGGAGACCGTGCTGCACGACCTCGGCATCATCAGCATCTTCAGCTCCGACTCGCAGGCCATGGGCCGGGTGGGGGAGTCGTGGATCCGGGCCTTCCAGACCGCCCACCACTGCCGTGATCAGCTCGGCGCGCTGACGGAGGACGCCGGCAGCGGCGCGGACAACGCCCGCGTCCTGCGCTACCTGGCGAAGATGACGATCAACCCGGCCATCGCCCAGGGCATCGGCGCCCACGTCGGCAGCATCGAACCGGGCAAGCTCGCCGACCTGGTGCTGTGGCCGGTGGACTCCTTCGCGGCGAAACCACGCCTGGTGCTGCGGCAGGGGCGCATCGCCTACGCGCAGATGGGCGACCCGAACGCCTCGTTGGCGACCCCGCAGCCGGTGGTCTACCGCCACCAGTTCGCCAACTACGGCACCGCCCTGCAGGACACCCGGGTGACGTTCATGTCCGCCGCCGCCATCGAGGCCGGCGTGCCCGAACAGCTCGGCCTGACCTCCACCGTCCTGCCCGTCGCCGGCACCCGCGACATCGGCAAGAAGGACATGGTGCGCAACGACCGGCTCGCCGAGATCGTCGTGGACCCGGACACCTACGAGGTCACCGTGGACGGCGAGCCCGCCACGATCGCCCCGGCGACCGAGCTGCCGCTGGCGCAGCGGTTCTTCCTGTTCTGATGGTCGCGGTGCAACCGTTCCTGCAGGCGTTGACCTACGCCGACTCCGCCTACCCGTCGGGACGCTACACCCTGTCCCACGGGCTGGAGGGGCTGGTGCAGGCCGGACGCGTGCGCGGGACGGCCCAGGTCACCGACGTGCTGGCCGAGCACCTGCGCCACACCGCCGCCCCGGGCGACGGGGTCGCCACCGCGGTGGCGGTGCTCACCGACGACCTTCCCACCCTGTTCACCGTCGACCACGAGCTCTCCGCGACGAAGGTCACCGGCGAGCTGCGCCGTGCGTCCACCCGCGTGGGACGCCAGCTGCTGCTGGTCACCGGCCAGGTCGAGGAACAGCTCGGCGGGACGCAGCCGGACGTCCTGCGCGCCTACGCCGCGGCCGTCGCAGCGAAGGAGGCGCCCGGCAACCAGGCCGTCGCCGCCGGGGTGGTACACGCGTCCCACGGCATGGACGCGGTCACCGCGGTGGCCACCGAGCTCACCGGCCTCGCCGTCGGCTGGGCCGGTGCCGCCCTGCGCCTGCGCCAGTGCGACCACGTGGGCGCGCAGGTCGCGATCACCGCCGCGCACCCGGTGATCGGCGAGCTCAGCGCACGCTGCGCCGACACCGCCGCCGGGCTGCTGGCGTCCGGCGACTGGCGGCTGCTGGGACGCGCGAGCCCCGGCAGCGACCTCGCCTCCGCCGCGCACGAGTCCGCCCCCGCCCGACTGTTCATGAGTTAGCAAGAGTTAACAAGAGTTAACAAGGAGACCCACATGAGTACACCCGACCCCGTCACCGGATCCGGTTCACCGCTGCGTATCGGCATCGGCGGCCCCGTCGGTTCCGGCAAGACCGCCCTGATCGAGGCGCTCGTCCCACGGTTCGTGGCGGCGGGGCGCAACGTCGGGGTGATCACCAACGACATCTACACCCAGGAGGACGCGATGCACGTCCGCCGGGAGCTCGCGGGCGTGATCGACCCGGACGTGGTCGTCGGCGTCGAGACCGGCTCCTGCCCGCACACCGCGGTGCGCGACGACCCGACGATGAACCTGATGACCGCCGCGGACCTGCTCGACGAGCACCCGGAGATCGACACCCTGTTCTTCGAGTCCGGCGGCGACAACCTCACGCTCACCTTCTCCCCGGCGCTGGTGGACGTGTTCGTGTTCGTGCTCGACACCGCCGAGGGGCAGAAGATGCCGAAGAAGCGGGGCCCGGGCATCACTGAGTCCGACATCCTGGTGATCAACAAGACCGACATCGCCCAGTACGTGCGCTGCGACCTGACGGTGATGAACGCCGACGCCGTCGACGTGCGCGACGGCAACCCCGTGGTGCTCACCGACTGCTTCTCCGGGCAGGGTGTGGAGGAACTCCAGCAGAAGCTCGAGGGCTTCAGGGCGTGACACAGGGTTTGTCTCAGTGCGTGAACAGGTCGCTGGCCCCGGCGGACCTGACCCCGCCGGTGCCGCACGAGGTGGCGGCGGTCGCCGGAGAGGTCAGCTCCGGCGGCGTGATGCCGGTGGGACGCCCCGGCAAGGTCGGCGTGCTCGACGTGACCTTCGGCGTGCGGGGTGGCGGCGACGGTGTCACGGGCGTGACCTCACGGTTCGTCAAGGCGCCGATGCAGGTCACCCGCCCGCTCCACATCGACCCGGGCGACCCCGGTGAGGCGTTCCTCTACGTGCGTACCACCGGTGGTGGGCTGGCCCAGAACGACCGGATCCGTCAGACCTTCCGGCTCGAACCCGGTGCGCGGGCCACGGTGACGACGCAGGCGGGCACGCCGGTGCACCGGATGAACGCCGGCATGGCCTCGCAGTGGGTCAGCCTGCACGTGGCCGACGGGGCGGTGTGCGAGTACCTGCCGGGGCAGACGATCCTCTTCGGCGGCTCCCGCCTGCTGCAGGTCACCGACGCCGAGGTGGCGCCCGGGGGCACGCTGCTGGCCGCGGAGGTGATGCTCACCGGACGCCTGGCGCGTGGCGAACGCGACGGTTTCGACGCCCTCGCCCAGGGTTTCCGGGTGACGCGGGACGCCCGGCCGCTGCTCTCGGACACGTTGTGCACCACCGGCGCGACCGCACGCTCGGAGATGCTGCTGTCACGCTGGCCCGTGTGGGGCACGGTGCTGGTGGTCCCGGCGGAGGGGGAGGACGTCGCGGGCCTGCTCACGCAGATCCGCGACGACCTGCCGGCGGCCGGCGAGGAACTCACCGCCGCGGCGTCCACCATGGTCGGTGACGCGGGCATCACCGTGCGCGTGGCGGGGGAGGACCCCGTCAGCGTGCGTGCGCTGGTGGAGCGGGTGCACAGCCGGACGCGGGAGCGTCTGCTGGGGCGTCCGGCGGTGGATCTGCGCAGAATGTAGCGCACAATGTAAAGGATCATGTACATTGTGACGTGTCAGTTATTCACGGAAGTTCCCGGAGGGGTCATGGAGACGGGCAATATGGTCCGCCGCTACCGACGGTGGGAGGAACTCTCCCAGGCGGAGCTCGCCGAGCGCGTCGGAGTGTCGCGGCAGACCGTGGCGAATATCGAGAAGGGGAACTACTCCCCGTCGGTGCACCTCGCGCTCGACATCTGCCGGGAGCTCGGGAAGACCGTCGAGCAGATCTTCGGTCAGGAACAGGAGCAGTCATGAGCTACGGCGACACCGTCGTCCGGCGCGCCGAAGACGCCGTCGACGACGAGTACCAGGCACAGGTCACGCACAAGGCCTCGACGGTGGGGTTGCAGTACTGCCTGTGGTCGACGATGGCGGTGGCCGCCCTGCTGGCGTGGGTACTGCCCGGGGCGCTGTCCCTGTGGTCCTTCGCGGTGCTGGTCGTCCCGGGTGCGGCCGCCGCACTCGGCGCCGGACTGTGGATGCGCCGCCATGCCCCGCGCCCGCGCTACACCGGCCCGACGGCGTCGGACTGGGCCGTCATCCTCCCCGTCGCGGCAGCGATGCTCGCGGGGATCCTGGTCCACGCCTTTGACGGCCAGCCGGCTGCGGCGGCGGGGATGGTCACCGGCGGCGTCATCGCCGGCGTCGCCACCCCATGGGTCACCCGACGTCGCGCCCAGCGCGGGCGGCAACGGGACGAGCGTCG
>NZ_JBQSWV010000007.1:0-121200 GCF_052377495.1 Corynebacterium sp. AOP36-E1-14 | reverse complement strand
TTCGGATGGACGTTGATCGGCAGTGCCAGCGCGATGACCAGCAGAGCGGCGCCGAGGATGATGGCGAGGTGGGAGAAGACCTTCTTCATGGGGGTCTGGTTCCTGTCCTGGTGTACGTCAACGAGCGGGGAATCCACAGCTACTTTACCTGCTGAAACTACGGCGTCGTGGAGGGACACGCCAGGAATCCGGCGCCGGTGACGGGGTTCACCGACGGGACGGGCGCGCGGGCCGTCCTGTCCACGGTAACCTGATCGGCGATGAGCCAGTCGATCCGGTCCCGGAAATCCTTCCTCCCCGCCCTGGAGGGGATGCGCGCGGTCGCCGCGTTGGGGATCATCGTCGCCCATGTGGCCTTCCAGACGGGCAACGACACCGGCGGGCTGGTCAACCGCATGATGGCGCGCCTGGACTTCTTCGTCCCGGTGTTCTTCGCCCTGTCGGGGTTCCTGCTGTGGCGCCGCCACGCCGCGGAGACCAGGTGGGGGGCGTACTACGTGAAACGTCTGGGGCGGATCCTGCCGGCGTACTGGGTGACGGTGGTCGTCGTCCTGCTGCTGTTCCCGGTCGCCTCGGAGGGCGGGGCGCCGGGCCCGGTGGCGACGGTGGCGAACCTGCTGTTGCTGCAGAACTACGTGCCGGACGGCCTGGTCGGCGGGCTCACGCACCTGTGGTCGTTGTGCGTGGAGATGTTCTTCTACCTGCTGATGCCGGTCCTCGCGCTGGCGGTGGGACGCCGCACCCGGCGGGTGCGGGTGGCGGCGATCGTGGCGGTGGGCTGCCTTAGCTACGTCTGGCCGTTCGTCGCGTGGCACGACGCGGCAGTCAACGCGCACATCATGCCGTGGGCGTTCCTGTCCTGGTTCGGGGTGGGACTGCTCGCCGCGGAGCTGGAGGGGTGGCTGCAGGACGCTGCGGGCGGGTGCCACGTGAGGACGGTGGACGCCGTGCGCCGCTGGGCGCGGCGACGGTGGCTGTGGTTGCTGCTCGCGGTGCTCGCGGTGCTCGTGGCCGCGCTGGACGGTCCGGAGGGCCTGGTGACGGCGGGGGACGGGGAGTTCGCCCGCCGTAACTTCTACGGCCTGGTCTTCGCCGCGTGCCTGATCGTGCCGTGGGCGGTGGCGCCTGCGTCGCGGGTGCTGGACTCGGCGGTGATGCAGGCGTTGGGCCGGTGGTCGTACTCGATATTCCTGTGGCACATGGCGATGTTGTCGCTGGTGTTCCCGCTGCTGGGGATCGGACTGTTCCAGGGGGAGATGCTGCTGGTGCTCGTGGCGACGGTGGTGCTCACCATTCCCGTGGCGGCGCTGAGTTACGCACTGGTGGAGGACCCCGCGCGCCGGGCGGTGAACCGGTGGTGGCAGGGGCGGGCCACCAGGTGACCGACGGGGTGACCGACTAGGTCGCCGACGGGCGCCGCGTTTGCGGCCTATCTTTCGTTGGTATGCGGTACTTCCGGGAACTGCGCGTGGGCGGATTGTATTTTACTATCGACGAGGAGCTCTCGATGCTTGTCGGAGATTCGCTCTTCCGTTTCTTTCAATTCCGGCGTCAACCAACCATGCGCCTGTGTGGATGGTTGAAATTTTAAGGATATCGAAATATGTAGGTCGGCGATACTGATTCTTCGGGAGTTACCGAGACACTTTACCGGAAATGTATTTCTAAAGCAATATCTCTGCATTCCATAAATACTTTGGCGATGGCGGAATTGCCGTCAAGCTTACGTGGTAACGAGCTAGGGTGAATAGCAGAAAAATACCCAGGCTGAGACCGAAATATGCCAGAAGTGACGTTTCTGTAAATATGCAGAAGAAAGTAGGAATGAAGAGGGCGATCGAGAAGTTGAAGAATGTAGCCTCCGCAATCTGTCGACTTATCGGACAGTTCGAAGCTTTCTCGACTATCAATAGTACGACTAAAATTCCAATCGCATACACTGTGACAGTGAATATCCCCCATATCTTCAGGTCTTCCATTGGTATTCCACCTATATTTCTTCTAGTTGAAACGGTATTGGGCGGGGTCTCTAGCTGCTCGGGCATTCATGTCGTCGCCTCATTGCGAAGGCGTCCCCGAGCTGTGGCCCCAGGGGAACCATGACTGGCGCCGTAGGTACCGTAAGTGACCCAAGGGTCGCGCCCGTCCGGGTCCTCGCCATTCCTGCCTTATTTTCTTCAGTGAGGGGCAGCGGCAGTGTCGCCAGCATGCTTCGGTTCGTTGGCTGTATCTGACACTCTCTAGTTAGCGAATATAATGTTGCCTGTCACGTCCAGCCGTCGGTTGGCTTGGGGATTGACGAAAACAGGGGCGAAAATAGGGGCACTGTACATTCAGTTTAAGTAAGCTGCGCCGGCCAGTGGAACCTGGTCTCGTCGTGTGACGGTCTAGCTGATCTTATCATTCTCGTTCCCGGGTCTCTTCGATTTTCTCCGGAAAAGGCTGGCCTACCTCGAAGTGCCTTGGCGGAGTAGGTCCACCAACCCAGTCGTCGAAGAAATTCATCTTCGGTACATCGCCTGGGTTATCACGTCGAGACCTCTTCTTTCTGCTCCAGATGATGAGCACTATCACTGGGGGCAGTGTTATCAGCGTACCCAACAGTGCGAGTAGTAGTGAACTCATTGTGCCCGTTCTTTAAGGGATCGGAAATTCTGCGATCTGATTGCCGAGCGGAATATCCATCGGTCCGCGGTTGACTTGCGTTTGTCACGGGATGGTCGGGGTCATTGCTGCTAGGTCGAGGGGCAGCGGTTGCGGTGATGCTCACCGCCGCCGCGGAGATCCTGCGGCTGACTTCGACGGGAGTGTTCCTCGTGAAAGTCTTGAAGTTATCGTATCGAACGCTACGGGATAAAAGCCAGGAGAATATCATCACAGTTCTACATCGATCTGATCTCTGTCTTGGGCGTGAACGGCACGGTAGGGGTCACCGGCCGGCTCACGGTGGCAATGGCGGGTGCCGCGCAGGAGATGCTCAACCGTCGTTGCCTGAGTCATGAACTCGGGTATCTGCGCTGGTGTACTTGGCGGAGTTGGGACAAGTCGCTTTTCACTCCCCGGCGACACCATGGTGGTGTCGACATGGCGGGTCAGAGAGTGGCGCCGTCGGGACCAGCGGGGTGGTGACTGTTCTGGCTTGATCCTTTGTCGGGATACAGAGGCTCGTGGGAGCGCGCTGCAGTTCCAGATGGGCGGCGTCACTGCGTAGGCGCTTCCGGATCCTACTTGATAGATCTATCAAGTAGCTATCAAGTAGAACTGTCGTCGCAGGTCACGGTGGGAGGCTACTTGTCATCCGACCTATCAAGTAGCTATCAAGTAGCCATCACGTAGGTGGCGCGCCCCGATGGTGAGGCTGCTTGACGGGGATCTGCCCGCAGGCGGTGGCGGTGAGGCAGGCGAGGAACAGCAGCTGCACCGTCCAGGAGTAGCCGGCGTAGTCACCGCCGCCCCACGGGGAGCGGACCATCAGGGCCGTGGCAATCCCGCCCAACACCATCGCCAGCGCCGTCGGACGGCTTACCCAGTGCACGACTCGGCGCACAGTGGGCCACACTCCCGACGCTGGCAGGCGGTTGACCAGGGCAGGACCCGCCAGACTGACGGCCATGGTCGCCACGGCCGCGCCCACGCCCGCCACACCGCCGAGTACGGCGGAGAGCGCCAGCACACCGGCTCCGACCAGAAGGCCACGGGCCAGAGGATGCGGACGACCCGTCGGGGCGTCGATGGAGACATCGCCCGTGGTGCTCGCCGCAGGGCTGCCGTTGACGCCGGCCCGGGAGCCGTGCCGCCGTGCCGTCCACAGTGCGGCCACCCACCCCAGCAGCAGCACCAGCGCCCCGAGCAGGCCGGCACCCAACCAGCGCTGGTAGGTGTCGGTGGCGGTGAAGTGCACGTCGAGAGCGGCGGTGATCTCCTCATCGCTCATGTCGTCGGCCAGCCCGGCGGGCACCACCCAACCCTGCTGCCAGCCGTTCACCGTCACCGAGTCCAGCGCAGTGCCGTCGAGCTCGGCGGTGCGGCCGTCGTTGACGGCGGTGGACGTCACCACGACCCGGTCGCCGGACGCTGTACTGTCTCCGGACGCCGCAGCGTCCTGCGTCGTGGCCCCGTCCTGCCTATTCAGGGCGATCCACCGGTCCCGGCTGCGGACCTCGTGCTCGCCGGCGTCGAGCTGCACGGTGTCCCCGCAGGCGACCGGGACCCCGTCGATGCTGCTCACGGTGTCCTCGCCGGCGGCGCAGCGGTCGGAGTCCACCTGCACGGTCACCGGCGCACCGGCGTCCGGCACGGTGACGGTGCGGCGCAGCTCGAACTCGTAGATCTCCTGGCCCAGCACCCACCGGTCGGGAACACCAGCACCATCAATACCGGCAGCGCCGGCGGGGACGACGATGTCGCGGCGTGGCGTCACGTCCTGCCCGCTGGCCATCTCGGTCAGGGTGATCTCCCCGAGCCCCGGATCGCCCCACGAGCCGACGATGCGCAGCTCCACCCGGTCGGCTTCCCCGCTGGGCAGCACCAGCGGACGGTCGGAGTCGTCGGCCTCGCGGTAGCCGGGGATGAGCATCGTCGTCGAGGCCACGGTGTCCCCGTCGAGGTACGTGGTGGCCTGCACCCGCACCGGGCTTCCGGCGGCGCGGGCCTCCAACGACATCTGCGACACCGGGCGGGCCAGGTCGAGGGTCAGCGTCTGGTTGATCGGCGAGCCGGTGCCCGGACGCCACGCGGTCTCGGTGACCCCGTCGACCGCGGCGGACGGCCCGGAGTACGCCTGCGCCCCGCCGAGCGACGTCGGGTCGGACGCCGAGGAGCTCGCCGTGATCCTCCCGTTGCTCTCGCGGACCTGCGTGAGCTCGGAGTCGTCGAGGCCGGTGGGGTAGTCGCGGGCGGGGTTGCGGGTGTCGCGCGCGTCGTCGACGGAGCGGATGTCGGACTCCGCGCCGACGACGTTGCCGTAGTTGTGCTCGCGCAGGGCCGGGGTGTCGGTCACCGTGTCCACGGCCGGCTCGTCGTCCGCCGAACCGTCCGGCAGATCCTGGCGCAGGATCCGGTCGCGCGGGGAACGTCCGGCCGCGGCGTCGGCCGCCGCCAGGCGCGGCAGCACCTCCGGCCCACCGGCGGTGACCTCCAGGTCCCCGGCGTCGACCACACGCGGGCCGGACGCAGCGGCGTCTGTGCCGCCTGTACCGTCCACCCGGAAGATCCTGATGTCGCCGTCACCGCCGCCTCCGTCGCCGAAGTCGGCGACCTCGCTGAAACCGTCGGACGCCGCGGAGTCGGTGAGCGTGCGCAGGACGGCCCGGGCACCGGGGGTGTCCGCGGTACGCGCCAGGTCGGTGCGCACCAGCACGAAGCCCACACCCTGCTGCGCCATCGCGTCCGCCAGCGCCGGGTTCGCCCCGGACGCACCCTCGGCGACGACCTCGCGCTGCAGGCCGTCCAACCCACGGATCGCCTCCGGCGGCACCAACGGCACCGCGTCGCGCACCACCCAGGGGACGTCCAGCAGCGCCTGCGCCGGCTCGTCGCGGGTGTTGCCCCACGTCTGACGGGCGGTGCGGGCCTCCGGGAGGATCATCGTGCGCGAGTCCGCCGCACCGTTGGCCGGGTCGTTGAGCCAGTCCGCGGCCTGCTGCCAGTACCCCGGGACCTGCCGGAAACCGTCCTCCGGCACCAGGCGTCCGGTCCACGCCGGCGCGCACGCCACCGCCACCACCAGCGCCACCGTCGTGCACGCCACCACCGGCCGGTTGTGCTCCGGACGCAGCCACGCCGCACGCTCACGCGGGACGTCCAGCCCGCCGAGCAGGTGGGCGAACCCCGCGATCAACGGCAGGTGCACCAGGGCGTCGAACTTGTGCAGGTTGCGCAGCGGCGCACCCGCACCGTCCAGGAAACTCTGGACGGGGCCGGCGACCGGGGAGAACGGGGAGGCTGCCACGCCGAACACCAGCACGCCGGCGCCCAGCATCAGCAGCCACGTGCCGGCGAAGGGCATCGGACGCGTACGGGTGGCACCGCGTGCGAAGCCGCCGCGCGCCAGACCTGCCAGCCCCAGCAGCGCCACGGCCAGCGTCGCCGCGACGAAGACCGCCTCGGTGGCCAGCGCGAAACCCGCCTCACGCTCGGTCGACAGGAACGCCGTCCAGCTCGTGGTGCCGCGCAGCACCTCACCCAGGTTGAACCAGTGCGTGGTCAGTCCCGCGGCCTCGATGTAGTCGGTGAACGGCGGGGAGTAGCGGCCCAGGATCAGCAGCGGGCCGACCCACCAGAAGCAGGCCAGGACACCGCCGGGAATCCACCAGGCGGTGAAACGCCAGGCCGTCCGGCGGCGCACCGCGGCCCCCGCGCCACCGGCGAACACCCCCTGCGCCAGCCACCACAGCACCGCCGGCACCACCGCGGCCAGCGTGGCCACCGCGTTGATCGCCCCCAGACACAGCACCGCCACGGCCGAGCCGAGCGCCGCGGCGGCGACCCGCCGGCTCGTCGGACGTGGGCCCGCCACCAGGATCCGCACCACCGGCAGCATGATCCACGGCACCAGCGCCACCGTCCACGCCTCCGAGGAGATCGCCCCCAGCGTGGTCAGGATGCGCGGGCTCAACGCGAAGAGCACCGCCGCCACCAGGCGTGACAGGCGCGACCCGGTGGCCGTGGCCTCCAGGAGTTTGAGTGCCCCGGCGAAGGCGAGGAACAGCAGCAGTGCCCACCACAGCCGTTGCGTCACCCAGTCGGGCAGGGGGTCCAGCAGGGCGAAGAACAGGCCCTGGGGGAAGAGGTAGCCGTAGGCCTGGTTCTGCAGCTGGCCCAGCGGGAAGACATCCGTCCACGGCGACAGCGCCTGCGAGAGGAAACCCCACGGGTCGGCCGTGAGGTCGTGCTTGGTGTCGGCGACGGTCAGCCCCGGTCCCTGGAGCAGGGCCACCACCAGCCAGAGGAGGCCGGCGAGGCCCCAGCCGCGGCGGGAGAGCGTCACACCTGTCGGTATCGTCTGTATCGTTCGGCGGCCGCTAGCGGCGCTCGCCGTACTGGATGGAGCCCATCACCGCGTCGTCCACCGCGATCTGGTTCGACGGCAGGTCGGAGGAGTCCGCGATGCTGCCGGCGAACAGGGCCGCGGCACCACCGAGCACGACGCCGACGACGGCGGAGGCGACGGCGGGGCCGAGCGTGCGGCGGGGCTGGGAGTCGGTCTCGGTCGGCATGGGTTATCCCGTCAGTGGGTCGGAGGCGTGTGGGGCGGCGGCGATATTCACCAGATGATACTACCTGGTCGGCGCGTCGCCCGAACCCGCGTCGGAGGCCGTGTCGGCGGAGTCGGCGGAGTCCGCCGTGTCGGTGCCGTCCTCGTCCTCGTCCTCGACGGGCGGGACGATGAGCACCGGGCGCCCGGCGTGCTTGACCAGGCTGTCGGACACGCTGGACTGCAGCAGCGAACGCCACCCGCTCAGCGCGCGGGAACCGGCCACGATGATGCTCACGTCGAGCTCACGGGCGGCGTCCACGATCGCACTCCAGATCGCCGTCGCCGACTCCACCAGGAAGGGCTCGGTGGTGAAGCCCTGCGCCTCGGCGAGGGAGACGCCCTCGCGGCAGATCGCCACCGCGTCGGAGTAGGCGGGGTCCTCGGTGTCGTCGGTGACCGAGGACCAGTCGTGCTGCATCATGCCGCTCATGCCGGCGGTGCGGGCCGCCTGACGGTGGATCGGCTCCCAGACGGTGAGGATGTAGATGTTGCGGGTCGACAGGAACCGCCCGGCGTACTCGATCGCCCCGCGGGCCTCGTCGGAGCCGTCGAAGGCGATGAGTACGGTGTCGCCCTCGAACGACCCGAGCGTGCCGACTGTCTCTGTGCTGGATTCGCTAGCCATGGCCCCGAGCGTAGTACGGTCGGGGTGCGATATGGCGGCACGGTGGTGAAGAAACCGTAAATTCCCTGGCAAACACTTCGCCGTGCCCCCGCCCCGACGATCCCACGACGATCCAGAGAGCCTGAGGCCCACCCGTGAGCGCTGTCCGACGCACCCCAGTCACCGTCCTCGCCCTCGCCGCCACCGGCGCGCTCGCGCTCGGCACCGCGGCGTGCTCCTCGCCGGACGCCGACAGTGCCGGGACCACCGCGGCGGCGCCCACCTCCGCCGCGGCGTCCGGCACGTCCGGCGCGGAGGAACCGGACGCGCAGGACGGTACGGACGCCGGGACGTCCTGCGTGGACGGTGAACAGGACGTGGCGCAGCTGGCGGCGTCCACCCTCGCCGTCGGTGTCGTCGGCTTCGACGACGCCGCGGCGGCCGTCGACGCCGGGGTGCGCCACATGTTCATCGGCTCGTCCACCGACCTGTCCATGCTCGACGGGCAGGGCGACCCGGAGCGCAGCGTCACCGCACTCAAGGAGCGTGCCGCGGCCGCCGGCGGGGAGCTGACCGTCTCCGTCGACGAGGAGGGCGGCCAGGTCCAACGCCTCGGCGAGATCATCGGCGAGCTGCCGGCCGCCCGCGAACTGGCGGACACCCTGAGCCCGGAGGAGGTCCGTGGGGTCTTCGCCGAGCACGGGCGCAAGATGCACGACCTGGGCATCACCATGGACTTCGCCCCGGTGGTGGACCTCGCCGGCGGGGAGTCGATCAGCGACAACGCCATCGGTGACCGGGCGTTCTCCGACGACCCGCAGGTCGTCACCGACTACGGGCGCGCCGCCGTCGACGGCCTGCTCGACGCCGACGTGACCCCGGTGATCAAGCACTTCCCCGGTCACGGCCACGCCACCGGCGACTCCCACGAGGGCACCGTCACCACCCCGCCCATCGAGGAGATGGGCGCCGACCTCGCACCTTTCGCCGAGCTGTGGCAGATCCCCGGAGTGGCCGTGATGGTCGGGCACATGCAGACCCCCGGGCTGGACGCCGGCGACGTCCTCGGCGCGGACACGCCGTCCTCGCTGAACCCGGCGGCGTACACGGCGATGCGCGACGGGCTGGACGGTTCCGGCCCCGGTTCCAGCCCCGGTTTCGATGGCGTCGTCTTCACCGACGACCTCACCGGCATGCAGGCCATCACCGACCTGCACTCCGGCCCGGAGGCCGTGGTCGCGGCGCTGAACGCCGGGGCGGACGCACCGCTGACGTCCACCGCGGCGGACGTCCCGGCGACCGTCGACGGCCTCGTCGCCGCCGTGGAGTCCGGCGACCTCGACCGGGCGCGGCTGGAGGAGGCCGCCGAACGGCTGTGCTCTGTGTGAGGTCCGGGGTGAGGTTTTTGCCGCCTCAGGTTCCGCCTCAGGATAATCTCCGGTTATTGTGAAGGGCGTGAGCAGTAGCAACCCGAACGACAACACCCCCGAGGCCACGACGCACCGGCGCAAGCGTCGGCTGTGGCCGGTGTGGACCGTCGCCGGCATCGTCGGCATCGGTGGGATCCTCTACGCCACCGACCTGATCATGACCGAGGGCAACGTGCCCCGCGGTGTGACCGTCGGCGGGGTCGATGTGGGCTCGATGTCCAAGGACCAGGCCGAGGCCCGGCTGAGGAACCAGCTCGCCGAGGGCGTCCGCGCCCCGGTGGAGGTCACCGCCGGCGAGATGTCCACCAGTATCGACCCCGCGAAGTCGGGACTGTCGGTGGACTGGGCGGCCACGATCGACCAGGCCGGCCAGCAGCCGCTGAACCCGGTAACCCGGGTGATGAGCTTCTTCGAGCAGCGTGAGGTCGGCACCGTGAGCGCCTACAACGACGAGCTGCTCGACAACACCCTCACGCGCGTGGAGCAGGACCTCACCCGCGACCCGGAGAACGCCGCGCTGGCCATCGACGACCGTGGCGCCGCCGACATCACCGACGACGTGCCCGGCCAGGCCGTCGACTCCGGTGAGCTGCGCGAACAGGTCCGCGACCACTGGCTCAACGACCAGCGCGAGGTCAGCGTCGACGCCGACGTCACCCAGGCCGACGTCCGGCGCGACGCCGCCGATGAGGCCGTCACCGAGGTCGTCGACAAGGTCACCAACGGTGACGTGGTCTTCGCCGGACGTGACGACACCGACGGTGTGCTGCGTCCGGGGGACATGGGGCGCATCGTCACCTTCGTGCCCGAGGACGGCGACTTCCGCGTGGACTGGAACCGCGACGCCGCCGAGGAGATCCTCGACGCCCAGCTCGGCTCCACCGAGGTGGAGTACCGCGACGCCGGCTTCAACATCAACGGGCGCGACGTGCAGGTCACCCCCTCGCAGGACGGGGTGACCATCGACTGGGAGAAGACCCTCGACCCCGTCGAGGACAAGCTGCTCGACACCGACGAGCGCCGTCACGAGGTCACCTACGAGGACGAGAAGGCCACCTACACCACCGAGATGGCGCAGCGTGCCAGCTTCGACGACGTGGTCGGCACCTTCACCTCCGGCGGCTTCGCCGACGACTCCGGGGTGAACATCCGACGTGTCGCCGAGCAGGTCGACGGGGCCGTGGTGCTGCCCGGGGAGACCTTCAGCCTCAACGGCTACACCGGCCCGCGTGGCGAGGCCCAGGGCTACGTGGACGCCGGCATCATCCAGGACGGTCACGCCGACACCGCCGTCGGCGGCGGCATCAGCCAGTTCGCCACCACCCTCTACAACGCCTCCTACTTCGCCGGGATGGAGGACGTGGCGCACACGCCGCACTCCTACTACATCAGCCGCTACCCGGCCGGACGCGAGGCGACGGTCTTCGAGGGCGCGATCGACCTGCAGTTCAAGAACACCTTCGACACCCCGGTGCTCATCGAGGCCAGTGCGGACTCCAGTTCACTGACCGTGGACATCCGCGGGGTGAAGGAGGTCGACGTCTCCTCCGACACCGGTGAGCGCACGAACTTCACCGACCCGGAGCGCATCGAGCTCTCCGGCGACAACTGCTCGCCGTCCTCGGGCGCGCGTGGTTTCACGGTGACCGACACCCGGACCGTGCGTGACCTGGGCGGCGCGGTGGTCTCGCGGGACACCACGACCACGGTCTACGACCCGGCACCGATCGTGACCTGCTCGGACTGAGTTCTAACCGGACCGTAGCGCGCAGGAAACTGACCGGTTACATGGTAGTTCTAGATTTGTAGGCAGTCCTCGGGAATGCCGGGGGCAACCCCTCATAAGGAGAACTATCATGGGTCTTGTTTCTGGTCTTGTCGGTATCGTCGGCGATCTTCTTCACCTGCTGCTCGGCGGTCTGTGACCTGATTTTCCGCTCTTTTTCCGGGGCCTGCGCGTGGCATTCAGCCACCCGCGGGCCCCTTTTTTCTGCCCTGGGGAGGGGATGGGCGGTCAAGTCCCCGGACGTGGTGGCTCCAGCGCCGTGGTGGGTGGCGCGGTGAGGGGCCAAGATCGAGCGTGGGGTGTTTGAATCCCCGGGTTCAGCCATCCCACGCTCGATCTTCGCCCCTGTATCCAGCAGCCGTCCCCGCACACGGTCGGGCCCGCCACCGGAAGGGAATTCCGGGGGCGGGCCCGATCGTTCTCGTTCTCATGTGCCGTCGACGACCATTTATAGGAGAGGTCCCGGGCGGTTTCCACGCGCGGCACCTGGAGAGGAGAGGAGAGAGCGGTGCGGCGTGGGCGTTGAGGGGTGCGGTGCCCGGGGAGGGCGTGGACGGCTGTTGAGTTGAGGAGCCAGCGGCGGCGGCCGGGGTGAGGTGGGGCGGGGACGTCCACGGCTAGAGACGCTGAGAGACACCGTTGTCGGACATGCCCGTCCACCTGCGTTCGAGGAGAGAACCGGGGGGCCCGGCCGCTCGTCGCTGGCGTGCCAAGAAGATAGGCAGGCCAGTTGGTCATCTGCAACGGCAGGAAACGGGCTCTGGGGGTGGCCACATGGCCACCGTCAACGATCCCCCCAAGGAAATTGACAGCATTCTTCCAGTACAGACGTACTATCGTTTTTCCGGAGCAATCGTTACGGGGCCGACGGGAAAGTTCTTCCGGGGGTGGAACTTCTCCAAGTATATGCTTAGCTCATTTTCCTGACATGATCCTTCAAGTTCGGGGAAATGAGCCGGTAACCGGGGCGTCGTCTGCAGGATGCCGGGACGCCGGGGCCCCTGACTTCCCTGAGGCCCCTGTGGCCTTCGCCGGACGCGTGTTCGCTCCCTCGCCGGGCCACGGGGCGATGAACAGTCCCGGCACCGGGCGCAGCACCCGCCAGACCAGCAGGGTGCCGGCCACGGTGAGCACGGTGAGCACCACGGTGCCGCCCGCGGCGGTCAGCGGGGTGGAGGTCAGCTGCGGGTCCGCGGTGAGCAGCACGCCGATGACGGGCAGGTGCAGCAGGTACACCGGCAGGGTGTTGCGTCCGAACCAGTCCAGGTGCAGCCACGGCAGGTACCGGGCGATGAGGGTGGCGGCGATGATGCCGGTGGCCATGCCCAGCACGGTCAGCGGCAGCCAGCACACCGACGTCAGGCCGATACCGGTCACGGTGGCCCCGGCGATGCCCGCGGCCCACACCCCGCCCACGGCGACGAGCAGCAGTACGCTGGCACGTCCGGCGACCGCGGCGATCACCCGGTGGCCGTAGACGCCGAACTGGAAGACCAGGAAGTGGGTGAGCGTGCGCTCCCAGGCGAAGTTGTCGATGCCCAGCCACCCGAACGCGACCGGCAGGGACACCACGGCGCCGATCCCGAACTGCAGCCACAGCGGCAGCGGGCGCATCAGCTTCACGGCGGCGTAGTAGATGGCCAGGGCGTAGATGAACCACGGGCCGTACGTGGGGTCGATCGGCACCTCGAGGATGCGCAGGAGGGTGTCGTAGCTGTCGTTCCAGGGGAACACCTGGGCGCTCAGGGCCCACAGGGCGCTCCACAGCAGGAACAGCCACAGGAACGGCCCGAGGCGGTTCTGCACCTGCCACGGCCAGGGCCGGTCGACGCGGCGCAGGAAGAAGTAGCCGGCCATGGCGAAGAACAGGGGCATGCGTACGGTGCGCAGCGGGGACATGGCGTCCAGCACGCGCGGGTCGTACCAGGACTGGTCGACGGCGGCGGTGGCGACGTGCATGAGAACGACGAGGAGGATCGCCGCACCCTTGACGGTGTCTATCCAGGTGACGCGGGAGGGTGGTGAGGACGGCGAGGAGAGAGTACGGGCTGACATGTGGATCCTTGGGGTGTGTGAGGGGGTGCGGGGTGTGTGGGGGGAGGCCTTCAGCAGTCGAGGGTCTTCATCGCGCGGCCCCAGCCGGCGGTCTGGTAGACGGCCTGCTTGAGGTGGTTGACCACGGAGCGCGGGCTCTCGGGACGGTTCACGGAGAGGTCACCGTCCCAGCACCGTTCGAAGTACAGGCGGACGCGTTCGACGTGTTCACGCCCGGTGGACAGCACCATGGCGGACTCCCAGCCGTTGTCCTCGGCAAGGTCGGCGAACTCCCGGGCCTCCCCGCGGGTGGTGGAGGGCTCGGGGGCGAAGCAGTGCACGCGCACGCCCTCCAGCGGGGCGCACCAGGCGTCGTGGAAGCGTTGCACGCCGGTGGGGTCGGAGATCACCAGGTCGGAGATGCCCTGCTCCTGGGCGAGTTGCCGGGCGGCGAGCGCATCGGACGGTGCGGCGCCGCCGACCTGCATGAGCACGTCGACGTCCGCCGGCAGCGGGTCGAGGCGCGGCAGGTAGATCTTCGTCAGGGCGAAGAACCCCCACAGGCACAGCAGGAACGCCAGCAGCAGGACGCCCACCGCACGCGCGTGGGCCCCCGTGGTGCGGGGGCGCAGATGTGTGCGGGGACGTGGGCGGGGCATTCAGGAGTTCCCCACCGGCAGCTGCCCGCTGCCCTCCCGGTCAGGACGCTGCGGCGCCGGCGCCGCGTCGGACGCAGCGTCGGATGCCGGGGCGTCCTGCCCGGTCTGCGCAGTCGGGGACTTACGCGCGGTGCGCGTGTTCGCGCCCTCGCCGGTCCACGGGACGATGAAGACACCGGGGATCCCGCGGATCACCCGCCAGATCAGCAGTGCGACCACCACGGTCAGTGCGGTGCCGAGCAGTGGCACACCCACGGCCACCGGTGTGGTGGAGGGCAGGTCGAGGTCGACGCTGTAGAACACGCCCAGCAGCGGGATGTGCAGCAGGTAGATCGGCAGGGTGTTCTTGCCGACCCACGCCAGGCGCAGGCCCGAGGCGTGCCGGTCGATCAGCACCGCCGCGGTCACGCCCATCGCCATACCCAGCAGGGTCACCGGGATACGCGCCAGGTTGTCCAGCCCCAGGCCCACGAAGAACAGGGCCGCGGTGCCGGCGCCCCACGCCGCGCCGAGTCCCAGCAGCCACCACACGTTCGCCCGGCCGGCCATGGACGTCAACGCCCGGTTGCCGAGTGCACCGATCTGGAAGGTGATGAAGTGGGTGAGCAGCGAGGTCCACACCCACGAGTCGACCGTGAGGAAACCGCAGGCCACCGGCAGGGACACCGCCGCGCCGATCACGAACTGCAGCCACACCGGCAGCGGACGCATCAGCTTGACCACCACGAAGTAGATCGCCAGGGCGTAGATGTACCACGGGCCGATCGAGGGGTCCACGAACAGCAGGACGAACTGGCGGACGTCCGTGCCGCCGTTGCGCTCGACGGGCAGGAACTGGAAGACCAGCAGCCACACCGCCGTCCACACGACGAACAGCCACAGGAACGGGCCGATGCGGTTGCGCAGCTGCCAGGCCCACGGCCGGTCCACCCGGCGCAGGAAGAAGAACCCGGACATCGCGAAGAACAGGGGCATGCGCACGGTCAGCAGCGCGGAGGTGAACATGGAGAGCTGGTCGCCGGACCAGGACTTCGGTTCGGCGAGGGCGACCGCGTGGTAGAGGACGACGAGGATCACGGCGATGCCCTTGACCGTGTCGATCCAGGTGAGCCGTGTGAGGGGCGGCATGGGGGCTCCTAGCGGGGGAGAGGGTGGTGGGGTGTCGGTGGGGTGTTCTAGTGGGAGAGGAGGTCGACGACGGCGCTGACGTCGGCGGCGACGTCGTCGAGCAGACGGTCGTAGTCCCCGGTGGAGGAGAAACCCACCGGGTCGGTGTGGTCGTGGGTCACCCGCGGCAGCCGGTTGCGCTGGTGGGGGAGCTGGGTCAGGGACGTCAGCTCGCCGCCGCGGTGCCACTCGGCGAGCTGGTGCAGCCGGAAGGTGCGCTTGAGCATCGCCGGGGCGAGGCGCAGGCAGTGGTCCACGTGGGACTTCTCCAGGCCGACGACCAGGTCGGCGTCCTTCAGCACGTGCCGGTCGACGCGCCGGGCGGTGAAGCCGGAACCGTCCACGCCGCGCCCGGCGAGGTACTCCAGGGAGCGCGGGTCCATCGGGTAGCCGGTCATGCCGGACGTTCCGGCGCTGGTCACGGTGACGCCGGAGTTCCGGTCGAGGCCGTCGCGCAGCAGGTACTCGGCCACCGGGGAGCGGCAGATGTTGCCGGTGCAGACGAACAGCACGTTCATCGTCTCGTCCCTCCTGCCTTCTCGCCGAGAACGACCCGGCCCACGCGGAACTTGCGCAGCACGACAACGCCCAGGATGGACAGGCCCACCCCGCCGACGGTCAGGGCCACGAACAGTACCGGGACCGAGGTCACGCCCGCCGCCGAGGCCACCGCGCGGCAGGCGCCGATGGCGAAGGAGTGCAGTAGGAAGATGCCCGAGGAGTAGCCGCCGATCCAGGCCAGCCGGCGGTCGGCGAGTTTCCAGCCGAGGAAGACCAGGGGGAACAGGATACCCAGGGCGATGCCCACCAGGCTGTGGCGGGAGTCGAAGGCGCCGTCGATGCCCGGGAACGCGCCGGCCAGGGAGAACTGCACGGCCACGGCCACGACCACCAGCAGCACGGTGCAGCCGGCCAGGACGGCACGGTTGGCGGGGATCAACGAGAAGCGGGTCAGCGCCACGCCGGCGAGGAAGAACGGGGCGAGGGTCAGCGTCTGGCCCAGCTGCAGGAAGCGGAAGTACTCGGTCTGGGTCAGCACCACCACGACCAGCGAGGCGGTGAACAGCAGGGCGAAGTTGAGGCGCGTGGACAGCAGCCGGCGCGAGTCCAGCAGCGCGACCACGGCGAAGAGCCAGAAGGTGGTGAGCAGGAACCAGTAGGGGCTCAGCGAGTACAGCAGCCAGTGCACCGGGTCGAGGTCCCGGGAGGAGTTCGTGCCGGTCAGGTACACCTGCGTCAGCCCGATGGCGGGCACGAAGATCACGTAGGGCACCAGCAGCCGGCGGGCCTTCTTGCCCATGAAGGAGCGGTAGCCGGACACGTCGGTGAGTGGACGCCAGGCGTACACCAGCCCGGCGAGCAGCGTGAACAGCGGCATGCGCAGGTAGTCGACGGAGTCGGTGTAGTAGCGCAGCGCGCTGTCGTCGCCGACCTGGATGCCGTCGGCGGCGTTGTAGCCGATGACGTGGAAGGTCACCAGGAACAGGCAGGCGACGCCGCGAAGCGTGTCGACCGGGAGATTGCGGGACGCCGCACGCGCGCCGCGTGGCGACGCGACGGCAGCGTCCTGCCGGATCTTGTTGGAGGTCATCGAGGAACGTCCTACGGGTGTGAGGGGTGTGACCGGGGCGCAGGGGGGAGAGAGGGGGAGAGCACAGGGAGAGAGTGGGAGAGGGAGAGTGCCCCGGTGAGTCACCCTCATCCTAGGCAGGGACCGGTGGCCGGGCAACGTGACGGGCACGAGTGCGGCGGCTGGCCTACAATGTGCCCCATGTCCAATGTCGACAGGTCCCTCACCCTGCCGTCGGAAGCCAGGACACTCTGGGTCCACTGGGGTCGCACAGGCGGCGGCCCCCGGTTCCTCGCCGATCTCGTCGACGGCGACACCGACTCCACCAGGGCGTTCCAGGCTTCCGCTGAGCACGAGTCAGCGCAATCAGCGCAGGCACCTTCCCCAGCGTCCTTCCTCTCCTACAACCCCGACGCGGAGATCGCACCGCGGTTCGCCGCGCAGGCCCGCGGCGGTGTGCCGGCGTTCCCGGTGCCCACCTACAACTCCACCGCCGGGGTGGTCCTCGGGCTTCCCCGGCTGCTGCTCAACGCGGTGCGTCTGCGCCGGTGGATCCGTTCACACCGGATCGAACGGGTGGTCTGCGTGATGGAGAGCGTCTACCAGTCGCTCGCCCTGCCGCTGCTCATCCCGCGCGACGTGGAGTACGTGGCCTGCATCCACGACGGTTCCGCCCACCCGGGCGAGGGCAACGTGGTCCAGGCGGTGGGCCGGCGCAATGAACTGCGCCGCGCCGACCGCGTCGTCACCTTCTCCTCGGCGGTCACCGACGTGCTCGCCGGGCAGGTGGACGTGCCGGTCTCCACCGGCAGCCACCCGCCGTTCGACCTGCAGGACGCCGCGACCACGCCGCGCGAGCTGCCGCCGGCGGGCCTGCCCGGCGGGGTGCCGGTCATCGGCCTGTTCGGCCGGCTGCAGAAGTACAAGGGCATCGACGTCGCACTCGAGGCGATGGAGATCCTGCGCGGGCGGGACGCACCGTCCTGCGAACTGCACATCATCGGCTCCGGCCCGGAGGAGCGCCTGCGCGAGACCCCGCTGGGGCAACAGGCCACCTGGGACAACCGGTGGATCCCGGAGGACGAGGTCACCGAGGTGGTGCGTGGTTTCGACATCATGCTGCTGCCCTACACCGAGGCCAGCCAGTCCGGCCCGGTGACCCTGGCACTGGCCCACGCGGTGCCGTGCGTGGGGACGCCCGTCGGCGCGATCCCCGACCAGGTCGAGGGCTTCGGCGTGGTCGCAGAATCCGCCTCCCCGGAGGCCGTGGCCGATGCCGTGGAGTCGCTGCTGCGCGACCCGCAGCGCTACCGGGAGCTCTCCGCCGGGGCGATCCGCCGCGTCGCCGAGCAGCCCGACTGGTCGGACCTGGCGGAACTGATCCGCGCCGGGGACGCCGCCTACGCAGAAGGCGCAGCCGGTGCTGCAGAAGGCGCACAGGACAAGCAGGAGGTGCGCCCGTGACCTCTCTCGTGAGCTCACCCGTGAACACCGTCCGTACCGTCCTGAGCGAGCACACCCCGGCCGAGATCGCCCGCGCCGTGGCCCACCGGGCGTCCTCCGTGGACCGGTTGATGGCGCTGGAACGCCGCGCGTCCCTGACGCTCGCCGGACGTGGCACCACAGGACGTGGCACCACAGGACGCGGGAGTGCAGGACGCCGCGCCGCGGCCACCCGCCCCGTCGACCTGCTGGTCACCACCGTCGGCAACGGCAACATCGGTGACCAGGCCATGTTCGAGGCAGCGTTGGGCAAACTGGGCAAGCTCGGCGCGACGTCGGGCGGCCGCATCATCGCCGTCGTCCCCTCCGCCGACGCCTTCACCGTCCCGCCCGTCTACGCCGACCGGGTGACCCTGGTGGAGCTGCCCGCCCTGACCGACGGCAACCTGCTCACCGCCGGGCTCGCCCGCCGCCGGCTGACCAGCTACTTCCCCACGGCACGCAGCCTCACCGTCATCGGCGCCGACGTCATGGACGGCGGCTACCAGGGACGCGAGGCCGCACTGCGTCTGCTCGCCCTGGAGCTCGGCGCGCGCGCCGGGCTGGACTGCCGTGTGCTCGGCTTCAGCTGGTCGGCCCACCCCGACCCCTACGTCCTGCAGCGCTTCCGCGACCTCGACCAGGACGTCCAGCTCTTCGCCCGCGACGCGGTGTCGCGCGAACGCATGGGCGGCGCGGGCATCGGTGGTGTCGGTCTGGCCGCCGACATCGTGTTCACCCACCGCATCGACGCGGCGTCCACCCCCTTCGGCGACTGGGCAGGGCGGCAGCAGGACGACGCCCGCCGCGTCGCGGTGGTCAACGTCTCCGGCCTCGTGCTCAAGCGACTGTCCAGGTCGGGCGGCGCGCAGACCTACCTCGACGAGATGGCGGAGACCGTGCGCCGCCTCGTCGCCCGCGACTGGTCGGTGGTGCTGGTGCCGCACGTGGTGCGCGCCGGCGACGACGACCTCGACGCCTGCCGGCAGGTCCACGACCGACTGCAGGACGCCGCCACCGCACCGTACGTGACACTCGCCGACCGGCTGCTCAGCCCGGCGGAGGTGCTCGGCATCGTCACCCACGCCGACGTGGTGGTCTCCGCGCGCATGCACCTGGGCATCCTGACGCTGTCCAGCGGCCGGCCCTGCGTGCTCTTCGACACCCAGGGCAAGGTCGAGGGCCTGATGCGCGAGTTCGGGCTGTCCGACTGCGTGCTCGCCCCCGCCGAGACCACCGCCGACCGGCTGGTCGCCATGGTCGACACCGCCCGGGCCGTGGCCCGCGACACCGACGCCCTGTCCACCGGGCTGGCCACGATGACGGCGAAGGCCGAACTCAACTTCGCCTGACCCTCCCAGCACACCCCTCAGCACACCCCTCACCGACGTCCACCCCTTTTTCTCCGAAAGGTCTCCGGCCATGATCAACAAAGACTCCCTCCCGCCCGCCGTGCGCAGCCGCCTCGTCTACGCCCGCGACCTGGCCAGGACGGTGGCCGACAGTGCGTCGGACACCGTGCGGTTCATCAGGTACGGCAAGTGCTCCAACGGCGTCGCGCTGGACTCCGGCGACCCCGGCGTGATCGGCTACCAGGTTCTCAAGGACACCCACCGCGTGGAGAAGGCCCTGGCGCTGCCCGCCCCCAAGCAACCCTTCGGCAGCGACCTGGTGCCGCGTCTGGCCAAGGGCGTCGGACGCCTCTCGGACGCCCCGACGTGGGCGCGTCACGACGCCGCCAGCGGGCAGGACGCCCTGACGAGCTGGAACGCCGGCGGCGAGCTCGCCGACGACGTCACCCACCTCCCCGAGGCGGCTGGCGCCTCCGGTGAACTGCTCGAACTGCTGCGCAGCCGCTCGAGCGTGCGCAACTTCGACCCGCAGCGTCCGGTGGACGAGTCGATCGTGGACGAGGCTGTCGCCGCGGCCGGCGGGGCACCGTCGGTGTGCAACCGCCAGCCCTGGCGCGTGCAGTTCTTCTCCACCCGCGAGGACATCGACCGGGTGCTGCGCCACCAGAACGGCAACCGCGGATTCGGGCACACCGTCCCGCTGCTCGCCGTCGTCGCCGTGGACCTGCGCGCCTTCGGCGGTGCAGGGGAACGCAACCAGGCGTGGGTCGACGGCGGCATCTTCCTCGACGAGCTGATGCTCGCCTTCCACTGCCTGGGGGTGTCGTCGTGCGCGCTGAACCTGTCGATCCGCTCCGGGGAGTCCCGCGCGCTGCGCGAGGAGATCGGCGCGGACGAGGGCCTGGAGTTCATCTCGATGGCCGCCTTCGGCTACCCGGCCGAGGGTGCCAGGCACACCCGGTCCACGAACCGTCCGGTCGAGGAACTGCGCAACATCCGGTAACCCCGCTGGCCCACTTCCGGCCCGACGCAGCAACCCCACAGGATGGTCGCACCAACCTGTGGGGTTGCCGTCTGCCTGGGGGACGGGGAGTGGGGGCTACTCCGGCTGGGCCGGGCGCAGGCTGGTCCACATGAGGAAGACCGCGGTCGCCGACATCACCGACACCACGCCGACGAGCAGGGCGGTGTCGCGCAGGAGCAGCAGGGGGAGCAGCAGCACCAGGCGTCCGAACGCCCAGGCCAGGTAGTACCGGTTCAACCGCTTCATCAACGGGATCTTCGAGCACATCGCCGAGGGCATCCAGGTCAAGCAGAACACGCTGACCAGGGCCAGCGACAGGACCGTCACCGAGTCGTCCCCGTGCAGGGAGAACAGCACGGCACCGGCCTGCACCGCCGCACTGGCGGCACCGAGTGCCAGGCCGATGAGCAACGCCTTGCGGCACCAGGAGCGCTCGCCGGCCACGTCGTCGGCGCGCACGGCCGCGGCGATCTTCGCCTCCACGGGAGGGGCCACGACCTGCTGGGCCAGCGTGCCGAACCCGCCGGTGAGGCGCACGACGACCGCCCACAGTTCCTGGTAGGGGCCCAGGAACGGGGTGATGAACCCCTGGAACTGGAAGCCGAACTCCGCCAGCAGCACCCCGCCGGTGGGGCGTGTGGAGTCGCGTAGCCAGCGCCGGTGCACCTCGTCGGTGAGGGAGCCACGGTCACGCCAGAGGACGTTGAGCAGCTTGTTGCGGGTGCGCCACAGGATCAGCACGGCCGCGACGAGCGGGTTCAGTCCCGCCACCACGATCAGCCCGGCCTGGAAGGGCACGGCGAAGACGACCACGCAGGTGGCCACCACGTTCGTCACGCCGAAGACGAGGCGGGCGGTGGAGTAGACGTCCATGCGCTGTTCCTGGGTCGCCACGGCCACGGCCATCACGTACAACCCGTTGGTGAGCAGCAGCATCGTGGACCAGCCGGTGAGCACCGCCACGGTGTGGGTGTCCGGGGTGAACACCAGGTCGGCCACCAGGCCGACGACCACGAGGACCACGGTGACGACGAGCATCGACAACAGCGACAGGGACGTCGCCGCGTCCCGCGAGCCGGTCGAGACCGTGAGGTAGCGGCTGTGGAAACCCAGGATGGAGGTGCGCGACAGCACGGTGGCGAGCGCCAGCGGCAGCATGAGGTAGGCCAGCTGGCCGGTCTCCTGCCCGATGATGGGCAGCAGCATCGCCAGGAAGTTCAGGCCCTGGCCGAACAGGGCGGGGCCCATGCGTAACAACGACGAAAACCGGCCGTGAGAACGACCGGTTTCCTCGGGTGCGGGGGAGGTCAGCGGTCCGCTCCCACCGTTTCCCTGGCGGTGGCGTCGCTCACGCTGCTCGGGCCGGTGGAACCGGTGGAGCCGGCGTTCGTGCTGCTCGTCTTCTTCGCCGAGCTCACCGCGCGGGCGGTGTTGCCGTAGCCGTAACCGTAGCCGTTGCGGTAGTAGCCCTTGCCCTCGGACTTCGGGGTCATGGTGAACACGGTGCCCAGGATGTGGGCACTGACCTGGTTCAGGTTGGTGGTCGTGCGGGTGAGCTGGTCCACGGTGGTGTTGCCGTGGCGCACGGCCAGGATGATGCCGTCGGCCGCGGAGGCGACCAGGGCGGCGTCGGTGACCGGGATGACCGGGGAGGCGTCCACCACGACGTAGTCGTAGCGGGAGTCCAGCTCGGCGAGTAGGTCGCGGAAGCGCTGGGAGCCGAGCAGCTCCGCCGGGTTCGGCGGCTGCGGGCCGGAGGTGATCACCGACAGGCTGTCGCGTCCGGAGTCCTGCACGATGTCGTCGACGTCGGCGGCACCGGAGAGCACCGTGGACAGGCCGACCTCGGACTGCAGGTCACCGTCGAGGTAGTCGGCGACGCGGGGACGACGCAGGTCGGCGTCCACGAGGCAGACACGCTCGCCGTCGTCGGCCAGGGCCAGCGCCAGGTTGGTGGCCAGGGTGGACTTGCCCTCGCCGGGCATGCCGCTGGTCACGGCGATGACGGTCGGGGGGTTGTCCACGTCGAGGAAGCGCAGGTTGGTGCGCAGCTCGCGGAACTGCTCGGCGGCGATGACCGGGGCGGCGGAGAAGTCCAGGACGTGCGAGCCGGCGGTCTCGGTGCTGTTGTTGGCTCCGCCGCCGGAGAGGTTGTCGCTGGTGCTGATCGAGCCGACGGACGGTGCACCGACGATGTCGGTGATCGCGTGCTGGTCGCGGATGCGGCGGTCCGTCATGCCGCGGATGATCGCGGCGGCCAGGCCGACGACCAGGCCGATGAGGATGCCGATGCCGGCGTTCTGCAGCGTCTTGGGGGAGGACGGGGCGTCCGGGGTGAGGGCGTCGTTCAGCGGCGCGAGCTGCGGGGCGCTGGACTCACCGCCGGGGGAGGCGGTGGTGTTGAGCTCGGCGACCATGCTGGTCAGCTCGGTCGCGGCGGAGTTGGCGACGTCCCGTGCCAGCCCGGCGTCGGTGGCGACGGCGTTGATGTTGAGGATCACCGTGTCGCGGTTGGCACCGGCGGTGAGCATCGAGGCCACCTCGGCGGGGGACTGGTCCAGGCCGAGGTCCTCGGCGACACGCTCGCCGAGGGCACGGCTGGTGGCGATCTCGGCGTAGGTGCCGACCTGGCTCTGGCTCAGCAGGGTGCCGCGGTAGGCGTCGGCGGAGTTCCCGGTGTTGGCGGCGCCGACGTAGAGCTGCGAGGTGGCGGTGTAGTCCTTCGTCATCAGTGCGGAGGCGCCCCAGCCGATGAGACCGCCGACGAGTGCTCCGACGAGGAGCATCCAGAAGGACTTGCGCAGGTAACCCAGGTAGGTGGCGAGGTAATTCTGCCCGGAGGCGCCGGACGTCTCCTGTGAGGTGGTGGAGGCTGTCATGGAGAGGGTCCTTTTCTTGTCTGTCGGTTCGGTCGTGTCTGTCGGTTCTGTTTTCGGTCTGTAACGTTCGTTGAGGGCGACGGCGCCCACGATCAGGGGCACCATCGGGGTGGCGTGCCGCAGGGCCGAACCCCAGTCGGGTTCGAACAGGCCCTGGACGACGAGGAAGGACAGCGGCACCGCGGCGAAGCGGGCCATCATCCGTCGGTGCCGTCGCGGGATCCGGGCCCGGTCGGCCGGGGTGGCGCCGGCGCGTGCGGCGGCGGACGCGGCGTACACCGCGCTGACCCAGATCGCGGCGAACACGATGCCGATGACCAGGTAGTAGGGGGAGAACTTCGCCGCCAGCGGCAGCGGCACGATGAAGAACAGGATGGTCAGCACCACGTTGACCATGCCGCCGAGCGGTTCGGGGAGTTCGATGAACCGGGTGATGATCGACCCGGTCACCGCCTGGCGGGCCTCGCCCTCGTTCACGGCGGTGCGGAAGTAGTCGGCGGGTTCACCGGTGCCGATCCACACGGCCAGCCCGGCGAGCGCGCCGAGGAGTGCGAGGATGCGCACGACCCGCCACGGGGTGGTGGAGATCCGGCGTCCCTGCAGTGAGGTGCGGCGGGCGAGCAGCAGGCGCAGCACCACGTAGACGACCGCGACGATCGACCAGTAGGTGCGGTACTCGGTGCCGAGCAGCGCCAGTGCGGCGACGACCACGATCTCGCCGAGCAGGTTCATCGGCATCAGCACGATGGCGATCATGCCCAGGGAGATCAGGATCTCCTTGGTGTAGGTCGCCTGGTACAGACCGATGAGCACCGGGGTGGCCAGGGCCAGGACCAGGGAGATCCGCCCTGCGTGCACCCCGCCGACGCGCACCAGGACGATGCCCAGCGCGGTGGAGCCGATGACCGCGCCGAACACGGAGGCGGCGGTCGGGGCGTCCTCCATGCCGAGGGCGCCGTAGAAGTGGGCGATCACCGAGTAGGAGCCGTAACCCAGGTCCATGGCGCTGAACGGGGAGGTCATGATCTCGCGGATGGTGCCGGCGTCGTTGCCGAAGCCGCCGAAGCGTCCGGTGATCGTGGCGCGGGCCACGAGCCCGACGACGACCGCCACCGCCCCGAGCAGGACGGCGACGAGCAGGGGCGACTCCAGCGGTGACCGGCGGCCCGTGCCGGCCGGTTCAGCTGCTGGGCTGTCGGGTTCTGCCACGTCTCCTCCTTCCGGTGAGTTCGAGTGCGAGTGAGTAGGCCTCGGTGAGGGCCGCGTGCTGGCGTTCGGGGGTGTGGGACTCGTCCAGGCCCGCCCAGTGCGAGGGGTCGGAACGTTCCCGCAGGATCGTCACGGCCTTGGCCGCGGCGTCGTCGGGGGAGTCGAACCGGGCGGTGGCGGGGCACTCCCGCAGCGCCGGGATGTCACGGACCAGCAGCGGGACGCCGATGCGCCGGGCCTCGAGCACGGCCATCGGGAAGCCGTCCCACCGTGCGGTATGCACGATCAGCGACAGTCCGGCGACCTGGCGGCGCAGTTCCTCGCCGGAGAGCCAGCCGGTGACCTCCACCCCGGCGTCGGTCAGGACGTCCACCAGGGAGGCGTCCTTGCCGTCGCCGTCGCCGATCCACACGAACCGGGCGTCCGGGATGCGCCGCCGGATGCGGCGGGCGGTCTCGGCGAAGAACGCCGGGTCGCGTTGCGGGGTGACCCGGGAGACCACGCCGACGACGGGGGCGGCACCGTCCTGCGGTGGCGACCAGCTGCCCGGCACCGCCGGGTGGTCGTCCATCAGGGCGTTCGGCACCACCACGACAGGGGTGCGTCCCAGGCCGACCATCAGCTCACCCTCCCACTGCGCGCAGGACGCGCCGACGGTGGTCAGCGGGTGCAGGGAGCGCTCCATGGCGCGGAAGGCGCCGCGCTTCCAGGCGGGGATGTCCGCGCGCTCGAAGGCGAAGCTGTGCGGGGTGTAGACCACCGGACGTGCCGGACGCCCCGGCGTGACCAGGTCGAAGGACCGTGCCACGCGGGTGTAGGCGCCGGCGAAGCTGGAGTGGGCGTGCACCACGTCCGCCCGGTGGGCGTCCGCGGCGCGGCGCACCGCGGTGACCGCGGCGGCGGGTGAGCCCGGCAGCGTCTCGTCGGCGCTGAACGCGCCAGGGGTGCGTCCTGCGGTGGGGGCGGTGCTGCGGGAGTTGTTGGCCAGCAGCACGTGGCGGTACTCCGGGGTCAGCCGCGCGTACTGGTTGACCGCGGTGGCCACCCCACCGTCGAAACAGTCGGTGACGTGCAGGATCGTGGTCATCTAGTACGCACCCCGCGACAGCAGCACGGCCTGGACGGTCTGCAGGATCGTGCGCACGTCCAGCGACAGCGACCAGTTGTCCACGTAGTAGAGGTCCAGCTTCTCGGCCTGGGTGGGGGTCAGGTCGGAACGTCCGGAGACCTGCCACAGGCCGGTGATGCCCGGGCGGACCTCCATGCGCATGCGCATGTCGTCGCCGAAGGCGTCCACCTCGTGCTGCAGGTGCGGGCGCGGGCCGACCACGCTCATCGTGCCGAACAGGGAGTTGGCGAACTGGGGGAGCTCGTCGATGCTGGTCTTGCGGATGAACTTGCCCACCTTGGTGACGCGCGGGTCGTCCTTCATCTTGAACAGGCCGTCGGCGCCGACGTCGTCGCGCAGCTTCTGCAGGCGCTCGTCGGCGTCGGTGTGCATGCTGCGGAACTTGTAGATCCGGAACGAGCGGCCGTGGTAGCCGATGCGGTCGCTGACGTAGAACACCGGGCCGCCGTCCTCCAGCTTGATGGCCAGGGCGGTGATCGCCAGGATCGGCGAGACGGCGACCAGGGCGAACGCGGAGACCGCGACGTCGAAGAAGCGCTTGGCCAGCCCGTTGGCCGCGTTGAAGCGGGGACGGTCCACGTACAGGGTGTGGCTGGGACCGAAGGGGACCACGTTCAGGCGGGTGCCGGCGATGCCCTCGATCATCGGGTCGAGGTACAGGCGCATGTTCAGCCGGTCCAGGTGCCAGGACAGGCGGCGCAGGTTGCGGTGGCCGAACTCCGCCAGGGAGGCGACCCACACCGCGTCGCAGTTGTAGCCGGCGGCGGTGGCCACGAAGTCCTCGTTGGAGAAGGACTCGTCGATACAGATCGAGTTGAGCGGAACGTCGCCGGTGTCGGCCAGCAGGTGCTGGTTGTGCGGGTCGGTGACCAGGATCGCGTGGATCCAGCCCGGGCGTCCGGCGGCGGTGTCGTCGGTGGTGTTGTTCTCGTGCCAGGAGGTGGTCAGCAGCTTGTTGATGTCGGCGACGTTGCCGATCACCAGGAACTGACGCTGCAGGTCCGTGCGGAACCGGGAGGTGTAGCGGCGCGACAGGTTGCGGGTGATGACCATCAGCACCAGCCCGGTGGGCAGGGCCAGCAGGGCGAACTGGCGGAACAGGCCGTAGGACGACAGGGCGTCCACGCAGGCCAGTGCCGCGAAGTAGCACAGGGACCCCTTGATCACGAGCTCGCGTCCGATGGTGGGGAACGCCCTCGCCTGGTGGCTGTAGCCACGGCACACGGTGATCGCGGCGACCCAGCACATCGTCAGCAGGAAGGTCATCCCCAGGCTGCGCAGGGAGAAGACCTCCTCCACCAGTGCCCAGCCCAGGGGCTTCCACAGGTAGAGGCTCACCGCGTTGGCGATGAACGTGGCGGCGAACAGCGCCATCGCGTCCGAGACGATGAAGAACCACTTGCGCTGCAGGTGGCGGTCCTGGCGGCGCTCCCGGGCCTGGGAGATGCGCTGGACACTGGTGCCTGTCGGGCGCGTGGCCACGGAGCTCGTGGTGGGGGGTGAGGGGTCAGTTGATGCTTTTCCGAGGATCACGGTGAATCACCTTGTTCAGCCCGCATGGTGGTGACGGGCGCGTGGAGAGGGGAGGGGTGAGGGGTGTGTGGAGGTTGGAGGGCGGAGAGGGGAGAAGGGAGAGGCCGGGGAGAGGGCCGGGAGAGGTCGGAGAGTGGTGTCTGTCGCTTGTGGGTCATGCTAACCACTAATGCCGCGCCTGGCTACCGGAGTGGATTGGGGGCGGATATGCAGGGGTGGCCATTTCACCTCCGATACAGTTGGAGCATGACTTCGAACTCGCCGGCTCCCCCGCGGGCCAACCCCCGCCAGGCGGGTGCGGGTGGTCGGCACCGGTTGCCGTCGCCGCGCCCCGTGGGGTGGAGCCTCACCGTCGCCGCCCTGTCGACGGTGATGATGACCATCGACATCACGATCGTGCTCGTCGCGTTGCCCTCGATCAGCGCGGACCTGGGGCTCTCGCTCTCCGGGGCGCAGTGGGTCATCAACGCCTACAGCCTCACCTTCGCCTCCCTGCTGCTGGCGGCGGCGAGCCTGTCGGACATCGTCGGACGCCGACGTATCTTCCTCATCGGCCACGTCCTGTTCCTCGCCGCCTCGATCGGCTGCGTGACGACCGGCTCGGAGGCCGGCATCATCGCCTTCCGCGCCCTGCAGGGTGCCGGCGGTGCCCTGGTGTTCGGCACCTGCACCCCGCTGCTGGCGGACGCCTTCGACCCGGCGGACCCGGACTCCTCGGCGAAACGCACGCGTTCGGTGGCGGCGATGATGGGCATCGGCGGTGCGGCGAGCGCCTTCGGCCCGCTGGTCGGTGGCGCCCTGGTGGAGACCGGGACCTGGGAGTGGATCTTCGCGATCAACATCCCCATCGGCATCTTCGTGATGCTCGCGACCCTGCTGTTCATCCCCGACCTGCACCGCGAGGAGCGCGACGCACGCCGCGCCGCCGGTGCGGCGGCTGCGTCGTCCGGTGCGTCCGGTGCGCCCGGTGCGTCCGGCGTCCCGCGGATCTCGGTGTGGGCGGTGATCCTGATCGTCGTGTCGCTGGTGCTGGTGAACTACGGCATCATCGACGGCCAGGAGCAGGGCTGGACCAGCGAGATCATCATCGCCTCCCTGGCCGCCGGCGTGCTGCTCTTCGCCGCGCTGGTCCTGTTCGAACTGTCCAAGGGTGACCGGGCGATGGTCGACTTCCGCCTCTTCCGCATCCCCTCCTTCGCCACCGTCACCTTCAACGCCTTCGCCTCACGCATGTTCAGCTTCGGCATGATGCCCTTCATCATCCTGTGGCTCGCCGGGCAGCTCGAACTCTCCGCCCTGGAGATCGGCTACGTCTCCAGCGCGCTGGCCGTGCCGATGGTCGTGTTCTCCGCGGTGGGCATCGCCCTGGTGCGGTGGGTTCCCGTCCGCGTGGTCCAGGCGGCGGGCATGCTGATCGTCGCCGGCGGACTGATGCTGGGACTGGTGATGGACGTCGACTCCGGGTGGGCCGACCTGCTGCCGATGTACCTGGTGCTCGGCGCGGGCACCGGACTGATGCTGCCGCACGTGATGTCCCTGGCGGTGGCGGTCGTGCCGTCCGGACGCACGGGCATGGCCACCGGCCTGGCGAACACCGCCCTGCCGCTGGGCACCGCCTTCGGTGTGGCGGTGTACGGGGCGTACCTGTCCAACAAGGTCAACACCGGCATCGACGGCATGCAGTTCCCGCCCGGCATGCCCCCGGCCATGGAGGACCGGCTGCGCGACGCCGCGGAGGGTGGCCTCTTCCAGGAGATCGGCCGGCAGTCGCAGGCCTTCGCCCACGAGACCCTCGGCTTCTTCATCGACGGGCTGCACGGCATCTTCATCATCGCCGCGATCCTGGCGGTCGTCGGCGCCCTCGCCAGCCTGATCTTCATCCGCGGCAAGGACGGCACGGGGCGCGCCGGCTCCTAGAGCTGGCAGCCGTCCGGCCCGCAGGACGCCTCGTCCTGCACCCCCGGGACGGTCGCGATCGTCGGGGCGGGGTGGGACGCCGCCCACTGCTGCTCGAGCGCCCGGGTGAAGACCTCCACCGGCTGCGCGCCGGGTACCGCGAGCTTCATGTCGAGCACGAACGTGGGCACCGAGTTCAGGCCGAGGGACGCCGCATGCCGGACGTCCTCCTGCACCGCGGGGATCCGCGTGCCGTCCTGCAGCTCGGCGGTGACCACGTCGGCGTCCAGACCCGCGGCGACACCGATACGCACCAGGACGTCCGACGCCCCGATGTCCTCACCGTCGACGAAGTGGGCGCGGAACAGGGCCTCCTCCACGGTGTCCACTGTGTCCGTGGTTTCCCCGCCGTGCTCCTTCGCCAGCTGGATCAGCTGGTGGGCGCGCAGGGAGTTGGCGACCACCAGCGAGTCGAAGTCGTAGTCCAGCCCCTCTGCGGCGGCCTGTTCGGCGACGTGGCCGAACATCTGGCGGACCTGATCGATCGGCATCCCCTTGGACGCCGCGAGGTACTCGGCCTCCGAGCGGTCGTCGTGCTCCGGCAGCGTCGGGTCGAGCTGGTAGGAGTGCCAGGCCACGGTGATCTCGTCGCGGTGGGGGAAGGCGGCGAGGGCCGTCTCGAAACGGCGTTTGCCGATGTAGCACCAGGGGCAGGCCACGTCGGACCAGATGTCGATGTTCACATCCGGTGCAACGTGGGCCTGCCCCTGGCTATTCCGTGTACGGCAGTGCCGTGCAGCGCGCTCCAGCGCTCCTACCCGCGGCGGACCTCGTCGGCCAGGGCGTGGAACTCGGTGCTCGGGTTACCGAAGCGGTGCAGCGTCATGGACACGGCCTGCTCCTTGAGCCACAGGCGCAGCTCGACGCGGCCCGAGGCGGTGACCTCGTCGTTGAGCAGGCACACCTCGGGACGGTCGGCCAGCGTGGAGAGGGTCTCCGGGTTGCGGGTGCCGATGACACGCACGCGGGCACCGACACCGTCGTCCAGGGCACGCGACGACAGCTGCGCGGCGAAGTCGTCGTCGTCCGCGGTCGTCATGGTGTGTCCGACGCCCAGGCGGGTGGACGCGGCCAGGACGTCCTGCACCTTGCCGTCCACGGTCGGGTCGACGACGACGCGCAGAGGCGAACCGGTGCGGTGGGCGGCGATGACGGCGCGGGCGACCTCGACGGGGCGGGCGTCCGCACTGATCCGCAGCACCACGTGCGCGGGCCGGTAGCGGAAGATGTTCGCCTCGGCGGTCAGGCCGGTGACGTCGCGCGGGGTGCCGAACTCGGCCTCCCAGGCGTCGTTGTCGGAACGTCCGGCGGCGGCGAGCCAGGCGGCGTCGGCGACGGACAGGGTGTTCCGACGCTGCAGCTCGGCGATGTAGCCGTCCACCGGGGCGGAGCCGGTGGGCGAGACGGAGGAACCGGCGGCGGTGTCGTCGGCCCAGCTGCCCATCAGCATCACGTAGTTCGGGCCGCCGGCCTTGGAACCCAGGCCCACGGAGGACTGCTTCCAGCCGCCGAAGGACTGACGCTGCACGATCGCGCCGGTGATGCCACGGTTCACGTAGGCGTTGCCGACCTCGATGCGCTCCACCCAGGTGCGCACCTCGGACGGGTCGAGGCTCTGGATACCGCCGGTCAGGCCGAAGTCCGTGGCGTTCTGCAGGGTGATCGCCTCGTCCAGGTCCTTGGCCTTCATCAGGCCCAGGACCGGGCCGAAGACCTCGGTGAGGTGGAAGAAGGAGCCCGGCTTCACGCCGTCCTTGATGCCGGGGGACCACAGGCGGCCGGTGTCGTCGAGCTGGCGCGGCTTGAGCAGCCAGGACTCGCCGTCCTCCAGGGTGGTCATCGCGCGCTGCAGCTTGTCGCTGGGCAGCTCGGTGAGCGGGCCCATGTCGGCGCGCATGTTGGTCGGCCAGTCGATGATCATCGAGGCGGCGGCGTCGACCAGCTGGCGGCGGAAACGCTCGGAGTCGTACACGCTGCCGACGAGGATGCCGAGGGAGGCCGCGGAGCACTTCTGGCCGGCGTGGCCGAAGGCGGAGTACACCATGTCGGCGACGGCCAGGTCGCGGTCGGCGGCGGGGGTGACGATCATGCCGTTCTTGCCGGACGTCTCGGCGTTGATCTTCAGCTCCGGGCGCCAGGACTCGAACATCGCGGCGGTCTCGGAGGCGCCGGTGAGGATCACGCGGTCGACCGAGGGGTGGCTGACGAGGCTGCGTCCTGCCGTGCGGTCGGCGGGGTACACGCCGCGCAGGACCTCGCGCGGCACGCCGGCGTCCCACAGGGCGTCGAGGATGGCCATGGAGCAGTGCGGGGTCGGCTTCGACGGCTTGTGGATCACCGCGGCACCGGCGGCCAGCGCGGCGAAGGTGGAGCCGGCGGGGATGGCCAGCGGGAAGTTCCACGGCGGGGTGACCAGCACGACCTTGTCGGGCGTGAAGGCGGCGTTGTCGACCTTCTCGAGCTCCAGGGCGTAGTGCGCGTAGTAGCGGGCGAAGTCGATGGCCTCGGAGATCTCGGTGTCGGCCTGGGAGACGGCCTTGCCGACCTCGGCGGCGGCGATGGAGACCAGGTGGCCGCGGCGGGCGGCGAGCAGGTCGGCGGTGCGGTACAGGATCGCGGCGCGCTCGGTGGCCGGGGTCGCGGCCCAGTCGGCGGCGGCGTCGCGGGTGGAGGTGACCAGGGCGTCGACCTCAGCGTCGGCGACGATGGTCGGCGCGGTCTGGGCGTCCAGCCAGCCGTCCTGCGCGGAGACCGCGATGGCCTCGGCGGCCCACGCCTGGTTGGCGGGCAGTGACGGGTCGGTGTCGGCCTCGTTGTCGAAGGCGGGCAGGACGCCGTCGGCGTAGGACGCGGCGAGCTCGTCGGACGACGGCTCGACCTCGGCGGAACGGTCCTGCAGGTGGTTGGGCAGCGGGGCCGTGTAACCGTTGGTGGACAGCAGCTCGGAGAGGTCGCCGAGGGAGGCGCGGAAGCGGGCCTCCTCGCGGCGGAAGATCTCGTTGCCGGGCTCCAGGTCGAAGATGCCGGACATGAAGTTCGCGCTGGCGGCGTTCTCCTCGAGGCGACGCACCAGGTAGGAGATGGCGACGTCGAACTCCTGGGGACGCACGGCGGGCACGTAGAGCAGCAGCTGGCCCACGTCCGAGCTCACGGCCTCGGCCTGCTCGGTGGCCATGCCCTGAAGCATCTCGAACTCGACGCGGTCGGTGACGCCGCGCTTGACGGACAGCATGTGGGCGAAGGCGATGTCGAAGAGGTTGTGGCCGGCCACGCCCAGGCGCAGGCCGCGCATGTTCTCCGGGTGCATCGTCCAGTCGAGGACGAGCTTGTAGTTGGCGTCCGTGTCCTGCTTGGAGGCGCAGGTGGTGACGGGCCAGTCGGCGACCTCGGCGTGCACGGTCTCCATGGCCAGGTTCGCCCCCTTGACCAGGCGGACCTTGATGCCGGCGCCACCGTCGGCGACGCGCTCGTCGGCGAAGGCGGAGAGCTCCTGGATCGCGCCGAGGGCGTCCGGCAGGTAGGCCTGCAGCACGATGCCGGCCTCCAGGTGTTTGGTCTCCGGCAGGCTGAGCAGGCGGCGGAAGACGGCGATGGTCAGCGTGAGGTCGCGGTACTCCTCCATGTCCAGGTTGATGAACTTGGAGCCCTTCGGCGCGCGGGCGGCCTCGACGTAGAGCGGGGTGAGGCGCTCGACGATGTAGTCGACGGTGCCCTCGAAGCCCCAGAGGCTGATGCGCGAGGCGATGGAGGACGCCTTGATCGAGACGTAGTCCACGTCCGGGCGGGCCAGCAGGCGGCGGGTCTCCTCGAGGTGGTTGTCGGCCTCGGCCTCGCCGAGGACGGCCTCACCGAGGAGGTTGATGTTCAGGCGGTGGCCACCGGAGGTGAGCTCGGCGACGGCCTTGCCGAACTTCTTGTCCCGGGCGTCGACGATCATGTGGCCGACCATGGAGCGGATGCGCTGACGTGCGGCGGGGACCACGATCTGCGGGATGACCGGGGCGAGAGCGGAACCCATCTTGATCTGCGCCTTGTCGAGGGTGCTGAGGGTGTCCGGCATGATCGAGCCGAGCTCGGCGAGGGCGCGGCCGGCGGCGTGCTGGTCCTCGGTACGCACGACCCGGTCGACGAAGCCGACGGTGAAGTCGAGGCCGTTGGGGTCGGAGAGGACGGCGGACAGCCGCTCGGCCGAGGGGTTCGGCTTCACGTCGGACTTCCGGCTGGCGTTGAGCCAGGCGGTGACCTTGGCGACCGCGGCGTCGGCGAGGGGGGCGAGGTGCTCGGTGGAGACGGCGGAGGTGGTGCCGGCGTCCTGTGCCGAGGGCTTGACCTCGACCGGGGCCGTGGTTGTGTTCTTCTTCTCCTTGCCGGACGCGGGGTTCGCGGTCGTCATGGGGTGTCCTCCTCGGAAGCGTTCTTGATCGATGCGGTTAGGGGTGCCTGCCGCCAATGTCACTGATACTGGCCGAGTATCCGCGTATCGCCCGCATCACAGACAGGGGCAGTTCCGGACACGGCCACACTTTGAGTCAAAAATCGGTAAACGGGTACGGGAATGTGGCACCCTGTGCTTATGGCCGTAGAAATCCCCCCCGAGGCGTACCCACCGTCCCCACCACGGGGGCGCCCCCGGGTGCAGGAGGTCGCCGACGAGATCGTCGCCGGAGTTCTGGCGACGGCCGGGCCGCGTGTGGGTGGGCGTGACTACTCCACGCGACGGATCGCGTTGATGACGGGTCTGAGCCAGCCGGTGGTGAGTCGGGCGATGCGTCGGATCCGGGCGGGGGCGGACGACCCGGACGCTCTCACGTTGCCCACCCAGGGGGAGCTGTGGATGACGGGTTTCCGCGTGGAGTACCCGCGGGTCGTCCTGCACTTCGAGGCGCGGGACAGTGCACAGGACGGCGAACACCCAGATGAGGTGACTGTTCGCAGCGGTGAGAGACAGACTGCCGACCGGCGGGCCACGGCGGTGATGGCGGCGTTGCGGGTGGCCGGCGTGTCCGGTTGGCCGCAGAGTCAGGCGTCCTTCGACGGCGGGGACGACGGGCCGCCGCCGGGGGTCGTCCGGGTGATGTGGGAGCCCGGCGGGCAGAGCTGGGACGGCTTCCTGGGGCAGCTGTCGGCGGTGCTCGACGCCTGCGTGCCGACCGTCGACGCCGTCCCCGGCGACCTGCTCGCACAGGTGTCCGTCGCGGTGGGCCACGGGTTGCACGGGTTGCAGTGGGAACGCCCTGAGGTGGGTGGGGCGGAGAGCCGTAGAACCAGAAATGATGGGGGTTTTGACTCGGACCACCTATCCCTGGCGGAGTATCCACCCCCGTCCAACGCCCAGTCAGGGGCGACGCCGAGGCGCCTGCAGAACGAGATCTCGGTGACCGAGCAGATCGCCATCGCGTTGCGCAAGGAGATCATGAACGCCGGCTTCCGCCCGGGCGACCGTGTGACCAGCACCAGGCTGGCGAACCACATGGAGATCCCGGTGTCGGCGGTGCGCTCGGCGATGCGCCGTCTGGTCGACGACGGTCTGCTCACGGCCACGGGTGGCACGTTCGCCCTGCCGTTGGTGACGGGCAGCGACATCATCGACCTTTACGCGGCGCGGCTGCAGGTGGGGGCGGTGATCCTGCGGGGGTGCTCGGGACGCTCGCGCAAGCAGATGCTGGCACCGCAGTTGGCGTTGCGGGCGGTGGAGGCTGCGGTGGAGCACGGGACGGCCGCGGACGTGGACCAGGCTGACCTGCACTTCCAGCAGACGTTGGCGGACGCCAGCGGCCTGCCGCAGTCGTCGCGGGTGTTTCACGCGTTGACGTTGCGGCTGCGCATGTTCATCTCCGTGCTGCAGCTGGACTACGCCCCCGCGGTGCAGCGCATCGTGGGCGACGACCGTTACATCCTCAACGCCCTGTTGGCGGGCAAGGCGGACGGCGCGGTGCGGGTGTGGCGCGCGAAGCTCGACGACGCCGTCCGCCACATGGTGCGTGTCTCCCCGACGACCTTCGACCCGGCCCTGTGGGAGCGGCTGGTCGGGGAGGCGTAGGTGCACTGGGCCCGACTGCAGGACCGCGAGGTAACCGGCCGGCGTCCCGGGAAAGGGGACTATGCTTACTCGGCTGCCTGAAGGTCAGTAATCTCGTCGGTGATGCATTGTCGCAGGGCATCGTGGGCGGAGGACAGTGCAGTGGTGGGGTCGCTCCAGTTGGCGGGGTCATAGTGCCACACGGGGCGGTAGGGCAGGTCGTCCGGTTCCCATTGATACCTCGGGAAGATGTGGGCGTGGACATAGTCGTCCATGTTCCCGAGTACCTCAATGTTGACCCGACGGAAGCCCGGATCAACGCTACGGCACGCACGCTCGACTGCAGTGGCGAGCAGGTCCACGTCAGCAAGGAAGTCAAGACGTTCCCTCCTGGGGAGCTCAGAGAGGGCCGTAACCTCGGAGTTCTTGCTGAGCAAGAGACTGTAGCCCGGGAGGAACTGGGGGTCTCCGATGACAGCGAAGCCCGAATTGAGTTCGCCGAGGACAGTGGGGTTTTCGCCGCGGCGTGCGGACCCTATTCGGTCATTTCTCCAGTCCATGTTGAGCACAGTAGCCGGTCGATGCTGGGGAGTCTTTGTTATGGGGCCTCCCAGCCGGCCAAGTCGGCGAGCACCAGAGCGATTTCCTCAGGCGTCCGTCCGCCGGTCGGGATGCGGTGTACTGACGGCGCCGCCTTCTTCTCGAGGAACGACGCGGCCTTTGTGCTTCGCTCGATGTGCTCCCGGAGACTGTCCCCGTGTTCACGGCGTTCCAGGCGATACTTGGCGGTCGCGTCGGTCGCCTGCAGCAGCACCGAGGTTACGTCCGGATCGCCACCCACGGCTGCGGCAAGTTCGTCCACTTCCAGGACCGAGACGGTGTTGGTGTAGATCAGCCGGTGGTAGCCGTCGTCGCGGTAGTTCGACCACACGGCAGCGAGATTTCGCTCCGCCATCCGCTGCCTCCACGGGGAGGGGTGGGCCAGATCGAGAGCATCACCTTCGATGACGGCATGTGTGACGTCCTTCGAAGCCAGCAGGTCATGGAGCGCGAAGGCCACGGTGGACTTCCCCACGCCCGAGCGTCCGCCGATGAAGAGGATCTCTGGTCGGTTCATGTCTACATCGTTTCACGGTGGGGGACGGCAGCCGGCCGTGCAGGCATCCACTGGTGTGGATGCCGAGGCGTCGGCGGGGGTCAGGCGGGTCGGGCGGAGGTGTCCAGGGCGGAGATGCTGCTGGTGTCGGTGCATTGGCTGGCCTGCCACAGGTCGTATTCCACCTGCAGTCCAAGCCAGAATTCGGCGGAGTTGCCGAAGTAGGCGGACAGGCGGAGGGCCATGTCGGCACTGACCCCGATGGTTCCGCGCACCAGCTTGGAAATCTGCGAACCGGTGGTGTGGATGTCCTTGGCCAGGCGGTACTGGGTGACGCCCAACGGTTCCAGGAATTCGATCCGCAGGATCTCGCCGGGGTGGGGAACGGGCACGACTGCCGCGTCATCGGCGCGGTCAGCGGTGGTAGTCGGTGAAGTCAACGTCAACAGCTCCTTTGTCTGTCCAGATGAATATGATGCGCCACTGTGCATTGACGCGGATGGAGTGGTAGCCGGTCAGGCTGCCACTGAGGCGTTCGAGATGATTGGCTGGCGGGACACGCAAATCGTTGATGTTGGTGGCACGCGCGATCATCACCAGTTTTCGGCGGACGGCTGCTCGGAGCTCCGGGGGGATGTACTTGGGCGCGGCACCGGTGGTGTGGAAGCGCTGCAGGCTGTTTCTCCGGAAGTCCACGCAACGTATGGTATCACAGTGTGAAACTAGGATCACATATTGACTGTATGATCATGATGTGACTCTATTGTCTTGACGGCCGTGCTCAGGGGTGCGAGTCGGATTCCGGGAAGATTCTTCACCGGGGGTGAGGGCGCTGATCGTGAAGAGGATACGCGGGCCCTGGAGTTTCGCCAGTGCTGCGGCCAACAGCGTCCCTTACTCGTTCAGAGTCGCCCTACCGTTGCGGACGGCCACGGGTCGAGTACGGGTCGGGCACGGTTGTTGCCCTCCGTCTCGATGGCGCGCCGCCTGCTGTGGCAACAAAGCGCGCGAATGGGTAGGGGCCATCACGTGTGGTCCCTGCATGTGTGGACGGTAGAACCCCTCCGTCGTTGCTCGGAGGGGTATTTTTTTAGTGAATCCGACCGCGGGGATCGAACCCGCGTATTCAGCTCGGGTATCCGACACGTGGGGGCTCGGCTTCCAGCTGGGCTGTCACTGTTTCCCGGTTCCGGGTTCTCCAGCGCCAACGCTGCGGTCGCGCGCGATCGTCACAGCACGCCCAACGTACCCGCAGATGCCTCACAGGCGTTCACTTTTTCCATTTGCTGACCTGGGGCATGGTTCGGATGACAGGTAGGTCAGCTACCGCGCTTCGCGGCGAGAGCCTCGAGCAGCTTCTCCTCGGAGTCCTCGCCGCCGGCGATGCCCGAGGGTAGGCGCAGGGCGAAGAAGATGCCGAACACCCACCACAGCCCGAAGAGGATCCACGGGCCGAGGCTCAGGAACGCGGGGAGTCCGGGAAGGTAGAGGGCCAGCATCGCCGCCGTGGCGAGGACGGCGAGGACTCCGACGACCTTCCCGGTGACGGGACGTCGTCCGACCATGAAGGGGCGCTCCATCGAAGGCTCGCGCTTGCGCAGGATCAGGAAGACGACGGCGACCATCAGGTACGTGATGACGATGCTGGGGCCACCGGCGTCGACGGCCCAGTCGAGCATCGCCAGGCCGAAGAAGGCCGCCAGTCCGGTGACGGTGCCCAGGAAGAGCAGGGCGTTGACCGGGGTGCCGGTGTTCTCGTTCATCCGGCCGAACCAGGCGGGGATCATCCCTGACCTGGACATCGCCCAGAGCAGTCGGGACGCGCCCACCATGAAGGCGTTCCACGTGGTGATCACTCCGGCGAGTCCGCCGGCGATGACGAGCTTGCCCCACAGGTCATTGCCCAGCATGTAGGTCAGGGCGTCTCCCGTTGCCAGGTCGAAGGACTCGATGGCAGAGGTCGGGGCGGCGAGGGAAGTGGTCGAGACGATGATGATGTAGAACAGGGTCGCCGCCACCACGGAAATGACGATCAGTTTTCCCAGCTGACGTGGCGGGACGTTGGACTCCTCGGCCGACTGCGGGATGACGTCGAAGCCGACGAAGAGGAACGGGACGACGACGAGCACCGCGACCATTCCTGACGTCCCGTTGTTGAAGAAGGGTTCCACGTTCTCGACCTTGCCGTTGAAGATCGAGGAGACCAGCAGGACCAGGCCGACGATGACGAGGAAGAGGATGATGGACGTCTGGAAGAGGCTCGACCCCTTCATCCCGCGGATGTTCATCCAGGTGAGGACGACGGCGGTCGCAGTGCCGATCAGTGCCCAGGTGAGGTACACGGGTTCGCCGCCGATGGAGTACATCGGAACCTGGGCGAGGTCGGGGAAGAGGTACGTCGCCGCGCGGGGGACGGCCACGGACTGGAACATCGAGACGGTGACGTACCCGCCGATGATCCCCCACGAGCCCAGCAGTGCAAGCCGGGGACCCATACCGCGCATCAGGTAGTTGTGCTCCCCACCTGCGAAGGGCATGGCGGACGCGAGCTCTGCGTACACGAGTCCGACGAGGACCATGATCCCGCCGCCGATGAGGAAGGCGATGATGGCGCCGCCTGCGCCGGCGTCCTCGATCCACCCGCCGGTGAGCACGATCCAACCGAATCCGATCATGGATCCGAAGCCGAGGCAGAAGATCCCCAGGTTGCCCAGCGACCTCTTGAAATGTCGGTCAGTGGAGGTCGTCGTCGGTTCCATGTACACCTTTTCTTGATTGTGACCATTATTAATGGAGGGAACTGTAGTCCTGCCTAACCTTTGGTGGCGAATTCCGCGGGGCCAACGGCAGGAGGCGAGTGCGGGGTAGGCATTCAGCAGCAGCTGATGCTGCAGCGCATGCCGCGTCCTGGCCTACTACTACGACGAAACCCCCTCCGGTGCTGCTCGGAGGGGGTTTGTTCAGTGGAGCCGATGACGGGAATCGAACCCGCGTATTCAGCTTGGGAAGCTGATGTTCTACCATTGAACTACATCGGCGATCGCGCCTGAGGTCAGCACGGTGGGCTGTCTCATGCACTGCGGACGACTTTAACACAGCCCAGCGGCGGGGTGGCACAACGGGGTGCCTGCTGGTCGGCTAGGGTAAGTGACGTGCTTCTTTCCGACCGAGACATCCGCGCAGCCCTCGGTTCAGGTGACCTCGCCCTGGACCCGTTCGACCCGTCCCTGATCCAGCCGTCGAGCATCGACGTACGTCTCGACCGCTACTTCCGGGTGTTCAACAACTCCCGGTACACCCACATCGACCCGCGCCTCCCGCAGGAGGACCTCACCACCCTCGTCGAGGTCGGTGACGGCACGGGGGAGGACGGTGTGCCCGTCAACGACGGCGGAGTGGAGTCTGAGGCGTTCATCCTGCACCCCGGCGAGTTCGTCCTCGGCTCCACGCTGGAGTTCGTCACCGTGCCGGACAACCTGGCGGCCCGGCTCGAGGGGAAGTCGTCCCTGGGGCGCCTCGGCCTGCTCACCCACTCGACGGCCGGGTTCGTCGACCCGGGCTTCAACGGCCACATCACCCTGGAGTTGTCGAACACGGCGAACCTGCCGATCGCCCTGTATCCCGGCATGAAGATCGGGCAGCTGGCGCTGTTCAACCTCTCGAGCCCCGCGGAGGCTCCCTACGGCTCCGGCCCCCTGGGCTCGAAGTACCAGGGGCAGCGCGGCCCCACCCCGTCGAAGGCGTACCTGAACTTCCGGAAGTAGCCCCAGAGCTTCTCCGCACACACCTCGCCCCCGGGAGCATTGCTGCTGCCGGGGGCGAGGTGCTGACGTTTCAAGAGGAGAATGCTCAGCTACCGTATACGGGTCCTTTCGCCGGGACGTGTCTATGCGATGATGACGTTTCACTGCGTAGGTTCCGGTGACCACCGTGACTGTGGTGTCTCAGCGACCTCCGGAGGCGCTGATATTCAATCTACGAACCCAGCATTAAAGGATCATGGCAACGCGGTGCGGTGTCGCTGGGGGCTCACTGCCGTGTCTGTAGGACGTCGTCCGGACGGAATCCGGCCTCGGTCGCCAGCACGGCGAGCTGCACGCGGGACGACGCCCCGAACCGGCCCAGCAGCTGCGAGACCTGCTTCTTCACCATGCTGGACGACCGGCCGGTCTTCCTGCTGATCTCCGCGTTGGACATGCCGACGCACAGCAGGGCCAGCACGCGCTCCTCCGAGGCGGGCAGGTGCGGGAGCGTCGGGGCACCCGGATACCGGGGCGGCTCGGCTGCAGGTGGCGCGTGGTTGGCGCCCTGCAGAGCCGAGTTGTCCGGGGAGTCCTGGGACAGGTGCCGAACCAGGTTCGACGCCGGCTGTGGACTGACCACAGTTCCGCCGCCGACGGTGGCGAGCACCGTATCGATGATGAACTCGGGACGTGAACTCTTCAGAATGTAACCCCGCCCGCCCTGGGCGAGGACGGAGAGCATCGTCTCCTCCTCGTCCAGAGCGGTCATCGCCACGAAGACCGGGGGGTCCGGTAGCTCCTGGATTCTTCCCAGGAGTTCCACGCCGTCCATACCGGGCATGTGGATGTCGGCGAGGACGACGTCGACAGGGGTCTCCGGGGTGCAGGCGTCGAGGATCTCGAGTGCGCCTTGGCTTGTGGACGCCTCGCCGACGACCTCGATCTGCTCGCCCGCAGGCGAGCCGAAGTAGAGGCGCAGCGACGAGAGGACGAGTGGGTCGTCGTCCACGATCAGTAGGCGGACAGGGCTTGAGTGCATGTCAGACAGATTGCTGGTGATATGTCTCAGCGTCCGCGGCACCACGGGTGGTACGGGTGGTACTTGCAGTTGAAGATGTCGAAGGCGGCGCGCTTGGCGTCAACGGTCCACGACCCGGAAAGGCCCGAGGATACGGCTGACGACGAGGTGGTGGAAGCTTCGGGGAGTGCGGTGTCTGCGGATGCCACGCCGGAAAGCAACCCGCCTGTGAGGATCGCGCTGGTGGCTGCCAGGACGAGCTTGCGGCCCAGTGGTGTCGAGTGGGACATAGGTGCTCCTTGGATCGAGGTGAGGGGTGTTTATCAAGATTTGGTAACAACTATAGGCAGTCTGAGGGTTGTACGCCAGAAGTACGTTTCCCCTCCCCCCGCTCCGGGTAGCTCGGGGGCTTCAACAGTGCTATCACCGGTGCGCCCGCCGTGAAGTCGGGCGGTCAACGTACCCCCGGCCTTTGTCGCTCGGGCTCGCATGGAACCCAGCCCCATACCCCCGGACGTCAATTCGTCCGGCGGGGTGGGGCGTCGCGTCGGGTTCGTCATACTGACTTCGAACACGTCGCCATCGACCCGGCACTCCAGGTGGATGGTCGCGCGAGGAGAGGAGTGCTTCGCCGCGTTGGACGTCATCTCCGTGAGGACCTTGATGACGGTGTCGCGGTCTGTCCACGCGGCGGCATCGGCCTTGGTTGACTCCGCCGGTGCAGGGTCGTTCAGTACCGCAGCTATGCCTGGTGGCAGTTGAAGTCTCGCGCGGAGTTGCAGCGAGTGAGCCTCGAGTTCCTGCTCGATCCTTCCGACGGCGACATCCAGGGGAGGACTGGCGGTGCGGGTGCGGAAGGACACTCTGTTCGGCTTCTCGTTGAGCAACTGCAGCATGGTGCGGAGATTCGACAACGCTTCGCGTGAAGACTCGGAGATATTCTCCAGACTCTGCCGATGGTTGTGCTCCTCGCCGGGGGGCAGCAGGGTGAGCGCCTGGGCCTGCATCACCACGCTGGTCAGCGAGGTGGCCACCGAATCGTGCAGCTCGCGGGCCAGCTCGAGGCGCTGTTCACGCTCCTGTTCGGCGAGCGAAGCCCGCATGTTCTTCTGCTGACGTTGGTGCCGGTCGCGGGTGTATCCGAGCAGGAGAGCGGCGGTGAGCATGATGCCACCGACCGTGAGCGAGACTATGTCAGTCATGAGTGCCTGGGCCACCGGATCGATCGCGGCGAGGACCCAATGGGCGAAAGTGAGGCAGACCGCAAGCAAAATCTGGCCACTGGCGGCGACGATCTCCACGATCAGCATCGTGAAGAAGACCGAGTACAGCGGAAGGAGATCAGCTACCAGAAAGGACGACAGGACCATCAGCAGGGACAACGTCGAGACTGCCACCGGGAACTTTGCGGCGCAGGCGATGAGCGCCAAGGTGACTACCGCGTAGCCCGTCGTTCCTGCCGAGGCGGGGCTGGGGGCCTCCATCAGCTCGAAACCCATGAGCGATGCGGCGAGCACGGTCTCGACCACACCGAGCCGGGTGATCCGGCTGGCCCGCAGCATGCGGAGCAGCCGGTTGGGGCGGTGAGGCGCCCGGGTTGGAGAGTTCACGTTCGGTGCGTCCTACTGCCGGTACGAGGACAGGAAGTTGCCCAGGCGCTCGATCGCCTCGGCGAGGTCCTGCTTCCACGGCAGGGTGACCACCCGGAAGTGGTCCGGAGATGGCCAGTTCATGCCCGTGCCCTGCACCATCTGGATCTTCTCCGAGCGCAGCAGGTCGAACATGAACTGCTCGTCGTCGTGGATCTCGTGGACCTCGGGGTCGATCTTCGGGAACGCGTACAGCGCACCCATCGGCTTGACCACGCTGATGCCCGGGATCTCGTTGAGCTTCGTGTAGGCGGTGTTGCGCTGCTCCAGCAGGCGGCCGCCGGGGAGCACCAGGTCGTCGATGGACTGGCGTCCGGACAGGGCGACCTGGATGCCGTACTGGGCGGGCACGTTGGCGCACAGACGGGTCGACGCCAGCAGCGTGAGCCCCTCGATGAAGCCCTTCGCGTGTTCCTTCGGTCCGGTGATCACCGCCCAGCCGGCACGGTAGCCGGCGACACGGTAGGCCTTCGACAGGCCGTTGAAGGTGATGCACAGCAGGTCGGGGGCCAGCGACGCGGTGTTCACGTGCACGGCGTCGTCGTAGAGGATCTTGTCGTAGATCTCGTCGGAGAGCAGCAGCAGGGAGTGCTCGCGGGCGATGTTCACGATCTTCTGCACCACCTCGCGGCTGTACACCGCGCCGGTGGGGTTGTTCGGGTTGATGATCACGATCGCCTTCGTGCGCTCGGTGATCTTCGACTCGATGTCCTCGATCGAGGGGGCCCAGTCGTCCTCCTCGTCGCAGAGGTAGTGCACGGGCTTGCCGCCGGACAGGGTCGTCGCCGCAGTCCACAGGGGGTAGTCCGGTGCGGGGATGAGCACCTCGTCGCCGTCGTTGAGCAGCGCCTGGGTGGTCATCGTGATCAGCTCGGAGACACCGTTGCCGATGAAGACGTCGTCGATGTCGAAGCTGGGGAACCCGGGCACGACCTCGTAGCGCGAGACCACGGCGCGACGTGCCGAGGGGATGCCCTTGGACTGGGAGTAGCCCTGGGCGAACGGCAGGGCGGCGATCATGTCCTGGACGATCGTGTCCGGGGCGTCGAAGCCGAAGGCTGCCGGGTTACCGGTGTTGAGCTTGAGGATCCGGTGCCCGTCGGCCTCCATCCGCTCGGCCTCGGAGTTCACCGGGCCACGGATCTCGTACAGGACGTTCTGGAGCTTCGTCGACTGGTCGAGCGGACGGAGTTGACCGGATCCGCCGAGCCCCTGCGCGTTGTTCTCTTCAGTGCTCATTCCAGTAATTGTGCCAGTCCACCTGTCGCCGTGACAGCCGACTACCGGAACTGGGGCACCGATCCGGCCGAAAAGGTCGGCGGAACCGGTGGCTCGCTACTGGGGGCTGTCCTCCCCTGACTCCCCGCCGCCGGTTCCGGCACCGCCGGACTCGCCGTTGTCGGTGCCGTCACCGGTGTCGGTGCCGCCACCGGTGCCATTGCCGGTACCGCCGCCGTTGTTCCCGGTACCGGTCCCGTTTCCGGAGTTGTTTCCGGAGTTGTTGCCGTTCCCCGAGTTGTTCCCGTTCCCGTTCCCGTTGTTGCCGCTGTTGCCGCTGTTGCCGCCACCGGAGTTTTCAGAGGGGGAGGACGGTGCCTGCGACGACGGTGACGCCGGCGCGGAATCCTCGGACTCCTCCGGGGAGGGGGAGTAGTACTCGTCGGGCTCGTCGTACTCGGGTTCGTAGTAGGTGGAACCGGAGTCGGAGCCACTGTTCGGCTGCGCGGTGGGGATCGGGCTGCTGGGGTCCCAGGCCTCGCGGGTGGGGTAGTTCGGTTCCACGCTGCTGTAGGGCGACTGGCGCTCCTGGTCGCTGCCGGAGTTCATCATGGCGACGGCGGTCGCCGCCCCGCCGACGGACAGCACCCCGCCGATCACGAGGATCCACCCCCAGGTGGGGAAGCGCCCGTACCAGGGGCGCGAGGAGTTCTTCGTGGACGTCCCGTCGCCACTACCACTGCCGCCACTGCTGCTGCCGGTCCCCGTGCCGGACGCCGCGGCGGCGCTGCCGGACGCGGCCGACTCTCCGGTCCCGGTGGACGCTGCGCTGGACGTGGTCGGGGCGTCGGCTGACGCTTCGCCCGACGTTCCGGTCGACGCGCTGGCCGCGCCTGCCGACCCTGCGGCGCCAGCCGCTCCCGCCGCACCGGCGACACCGGCCAGGGGGAGGACGCTGGTCGCGGAATCCTCGTCGGAGCCCGCGTCCGTGCTTGGGCCGGCATTCGGGCCGGCGTCCCCGCCCGGGGCGTGCTTGAGTTCGTGGCCGGAGATCTGCTCGTCGTCCACGACGGGGATGATGCCGGTGACCTCGGGGTCGTTGGTGGACCCCAGGGGCGCCTCGGCCTCCCCGGCGTCCCCGGTGTCGTCGGTCACCTCGGCGGATTCGGCGTCGATGACCTCGGTGTTCTCGTCGGAGTCGTCGCGCGCGCCGGAGTCGTCGATCTCGGCGGCGAAACCGTCGGTGCCGTCGGAACTCCCGGAACCGGCGGCATCGCCGCCCATGGTGAACTCGGTGTCCTCGAACGCGTCAGTGTCGCGCGGGAGGTCGTCACCATGGTGGCGGTGGGGGTCTGAGGGGTTGCTCATCTGGTCTCTTCGTCTCGTCACACGGTTCTGCGACGTGCCGAGTGGCACCGGCGCGGGGAACGGTCGCGTCCATTCTAGCCCCCGTCGACCGTCTCACTAACCCACGGCGGCGTCGGACGTGTCGCCGGCACCGCTCACGGGGCCAGCCAGGACAGGATCTCGGCGCGTCCCGCCCGGCCTTCGGGGACGGGCAGCAGCGGGTAGTTGTGCAGTGCACCGTCCACGACGGTGGCCTCGCAGCCGGTGCGCTGCGCCAGCAGCACCGCGTCCGCGTGCAGGACGTCACGGGTGCCGCTCCACACGCGGACCGGGGGTAGCGTCCCCAGCTGGGCGTCGGACGCCGCGAGCGGGCTGACCAGCGGGTCGTCGACGCCCACGTGGCGTCCCCACGCCTCCCCGGCGACGCGTAGCGCGTCCGGGTGCAGCAACGGGTCGGTGTCGACGAGGTCGTCGGTGCCGGGGCTGTGGCAGGTGGCGTCCAGCCAGGGGCTGATCAGTGCGATCCGGTCGATCCTGCCGGCGGTCCCGGACCGGTCCTGCCGGTCGATCAGCCAGCCCAGGGCGAGTCCGGCGCCGGCGGAGTCCGCAGCGAGGGTGACGCGCAGGCACGAGGTCCCGGCCTCGGCGAGGGCCCGGTCCACGACCACGTCGAGCAGACGTGCGGCGGCGGTGGCGTCGAACTCCGGGGCGAGCCCGTAGTCCGGGACGACGACCTTCATCCCGGCGCCGGCGATCTCGCTGACCAGTGACCAGTGCCGGGCGCTCAGGCCGTTCACGTAGCCGCCGCCGTGCACGTACACGCAGATGTCCAGCGGGGTGTCTCGCGGGGCGTCGGTCGCGGGCACCAGGGAGTAGGTGTCGAAGTCCCCGTCGTCGGTGGTCAGCGTGTCCAGGACGACATGGTTGACCTGGTAGAGCTCGTGGGGGACCGGGGTGGAGGTCCGCGGGGTGGACATGAGTTCGCGGACCTTCGCCGGCGAGCGCCAGGACGTGCCCCCGGCCAGACCGGAGAGGCCGGGCAGTCCGGGGGCGGCGGCGAGGAGGCGCATCTGCAGGCTCATGGGGGTCGATCCTAGGGCAGCGGGGGTGGGCCCCAAAACAGGCCCGTGGAAAAAAGTTGAGCGGATCGGGAACAACTTTGCGGTGCGGCGAGTTGTACAGGATGTCAGACATTGAGTCGCAAGCACTCAACTCAGGTTGACACCTCGGAATGTCAGGTGCAGACTTGAGCGCGGCTCACTTAACAAGCTCAAGAACAGCAGGAGGAAGTCACCATGGGACGTGCAGTTGGAATCGACCTGGGAACCACGAACTCGGTCGTCAGCGTGCTCGAGGGCGGCGAGGCCACGGTCATCGCCAACTCCGAGGGCTCCCGGACCACCCCGTCGATCGTCGCCTTCGCCAAGAACGGTGAGGTGCTCGTCGGGCAGTCCGCGAAGAACCAGGCGGTCACCAACGTCGACCGCACCATCCGCTCCGTGAAGCGGCACATCGGCGACGACAGCTGGACCACCAGCGAGATCGACGGCAAGAAGTACACCGCGCAGGAGATCTCCGCGCGTACCCTCCAGAAGCTCAAGAGGGACGCCGAGGCCTACCTCGGTGAGGACGTCACCGACGCCGTCATCACCGTGCCCGCCTACTTCAACGACGCACAGCGTCAGGCCACCAAGGACGCCGGCCAGATCGCCGGCATGAACGTCCTGCGCATCGTCAACGAGCCCACCGCGGCCGCCCTGGCCTACGGCCTGGAGAAGGGCGACGCCGAGCAGACCATCCTGGTCTTCGACCTCGGTGGCGGTACCTTCGACGTCTCCCTGCTGGAGATCGGCGACGGTGTCGTCGAGGTGCGCGCCACCTCCGGCGACAACTCGCTCGGTGGCGACGACTGGGACCAGCGCGTCGTCGACTGGCTGGTCGAGAAGTTCAAGACCGCCAACGGCGTCGACCTGTCCAAGGACAAGATGGCCCTGCAGCGTCTGCGTGAGGCCGCCGAGAAGGCGAAGATCGAGCTGTCCAGCTCCCAGCAGGCCAGCATCAACCTTCCCTACATCACCGTCGACCAGGACAAGAACCCCCTGTTCCTCGACGAGACCCTGACCCGCACCGAGTTCCAGCGCATCACCCAGGACCTCCTGGACCGCACCAAGAAGCCCTTCGAGGCCGTGCTGCGCGACGCGGACTTCAAGCTCGCCGACATCGACCACGTCGTGCTCGTCGGTGGCTCGACCCGCATGCCCGCCGTCTCCGAGCTCGTCAAGGAGCTCACCGGCGGCAAGGAGCCCAACAAGGGCGTCAACCCGGACGAGGTCGTCGCCGTCGGCGCCGCCCTGCAGGCCGGCGTCCTGCGCGGTGAGGTCAAGGACGTGCTGCTGCTCGACGTCACCCCGCTGTCCCTCGGTATCGAGACCAAGGGTGGCGTGATGACCAAGCTCATCGAGCGCAACACCACCATCCCGACCAAGCGGTCGGAGACCTTCACCACCGCAGAGGACTCCCAGCCCTCCGTGCAGATCCAGGTCTTCCAGGGTGAGCGCGAGATGGCCCAGCAGAACAAGCTGCTCGGCTCCTTCGAGCTCGGCGGCATCGCACCCGCCCCGCGCGGCGTGCCGCAGATCGAGGTCACCTTCGACATCGACGCCAACGGCATCGTCCACGTCACCGCCAAGGACAAGGGCACCGGCAAGGAAACCTCCATCACCATCCAGGACGGCTCCGGCCTCAGCCAGGAGGAGATCGACCAGATGGTGAAGGACGCCGAGGCCCACGCCGACGAGGACAAGAAGCGCCGCGAGGAGCAGGAGGTCCGCAACTCGGCAGAGTCGATGGCCTACCAGACCCGCAAGTTCCTCTCCGACAGCGAGGACAAGGTCTCCGAGGAGACCAAGACCAAGGTCGAGGAAGCCGCGACCGCCGTCGACGAGGCACTCAAGGGTGACGACATCGAGGCGATCAAGGACGCCGTCGAGAAGCTGTCCGCCGAGAGCCAGGAGATGGGCAAGGCCATCTACGAGGCCGAGGCCGCCAACGCCGAAGGCGCCGAGGGTGCCGAGGGTGCTCAGGCCGAGGACGACGTCGTGGACGCCGAGGTCGTCGACGACGAGACCGACGGCAAGTCCGGGGATGATGCCAAGTGACCATGCCCGACAACCCCGGCGACCCCGCCGCGACCGACGAGGAGTACACGGCGCCGGAGATGGCCGAGACGACCCCTGAGGAGGATGCCGTGATCGACGCTGAATCCATGGACGCCGACGGTGTGACCGTCGACGCCGAGACGGTGGACGCGGAGGAGGCCGCCGAGGAGGCGACCGAGGCTCTCGCCGGTGATGTCGAGGACGGTGTCGCCGACACCGCCGACGCCGACCTCGACGGCTCCGGGGAACTCTCCGACGCCGAGGCCCAGCTCGCCGAGCGCACCGCCGACCTGCAGCGCGTCAACGCCGAGTACGCGAACTACCGTCGCCGTACCGAGCGTGACCGGGTGGGTATCGGTGAGGCCGCGAAGGCGGACGTGGCGTCTTCGCTGCTCCCGATCCGGGACGACCTGGACCTCGCCGAGCAGCACGGCGACCTCACCGGCCCGCTGAAGGCCGTCGCTGACAAGTTGGACTCCGTGCTCGGCGGCCTGAAGGTCGAGACCTTCGGCAACGAGGGCGACGAGTTCGACCCGTCGATGCACGAGGCCGTGCAGGACACCTCCAGCGGCGACGACACCGTGGTCGGTACCGTCCTGCGCAAGGGCTACCGGCTCGGCGACCGCGTTCTGCGCAGCGCCATGGTGGTCATCGCGGACCGGTAGACCGGTCGGGGCCTCGTAGGGGCCTCGTAGGGGCCTCGTGCCCCACCCCTCATCGACACGACGCGCGGCCCCGGGACACCTTCACCACATGAAGGTGCCCCGGGGCCGCGCGTCGTGCTGTGCCTGTACCGGCCGATGTCACCTGAGCCATGCCCCAGGCTGATTCTCGGCCGTTTTCCTACCTGGGGCATGAGTCAGATGACATGAGGGGCCCAGGAGCATCAGGGACCCGGCACGGCCCCTACCTGCCGGTGATGAGGGCGGTGAGGTGGGCGTCCGGATGGATGCCCACGGTCCGACGGCCGCGTCGGTCGGTGGTGACGGTGGTGAACGCGGCGGTGGCACCGTCGTGGTGCAGGTGCAGCCGGGGGCTCAGCGGGCCCGGGTTCGACCCGTGGCGTTCGAGGGCCACGGTGGACATCGCGGTGATGCCGTCGAGCAGGTCCTGGCCACTGTCGACACCGCGTACCAGCATCAGGTGACGGTGCGGCACGGCGAAGATCACCCCGTCGGTGGCGTCGAGCCCCGGCACCCAGCTCGGCAGCAGTTCGTCGAGGAACAGTGGGGCGCTGGCGAGGAAGAAGGAGTCGGACTCCACGGTCCAGAGGTGCGCGGTGGTGCCACGGTCCTGGACGGGTGCGTGCAGCGGGGTGACGGTGACGCGGGCGTCGGCGAGTTCCTGCCAGGTGTTGCGGCGCGCCACATGGTGGAGGTCGGCGAGCTCGGTGCTGGTGGCGGTGCCGTGGGTGGCGAGGGCGGGGTCGTCGAGCACGGTCACGGCGTCGGGGCCGTCGAGGACGAGGGAGGTGCACAGGTCGCCGGCGAAGTCGCGGGAGGCGTCGTCGACGGGGCCGTCCAACGCGTCGAGGATGTCGCGTGGGGCGAGCCGGACGCGCAGACGGCGCAGGAACTCCGCGTCCGTCAGTGTTGAGGCGCCGGACGGGCCGGACGCGCCGACCGTGTCGGATCCACCTTCCACACCCGCGTCGTCCAGGTCGGTGACGTCACGGACGTGCCGGCGGATGAGTTCCAGCAGTTCGGAGAGGTTGGCGTGGGCCCCGGCGTCGGCGAGCTGCAGGGAGAGGGTGTGCAGGCTGACGGTCAGGGTGGTGGTGCCGCGGGCGCGGATGCGTCCGTCGGGCAGCCAGGTGGTGGTGAAGCCTTCCTCGTGGAGCAGGCGGATCGTCTGGTCCCGGAGGAAGTCCGCGCGGTGCCGTGGCAGGTGCGGGAACATCCGGTCGGGCGCCGTGGGCGCGGTGTGGGCACCGGAGTTCCGCGGGGCGTGTCTCCTGTGGTCGCGGCGGAACATGTTCACCAACACTAACAGCCCGGGCGGTCACACCGTGCGGTAGAACTCCGCCCGGTAGGCCTGCGCCTCGGCGGCGTCGGCGTGCACCTTCTCCCGACGCTGCGCCAGGACGCGCACCTGCGGGCGGGCCTCACGGGCGCCGACGGTGGTGGCGGTCGGGTTCTCGGAGTCCTCGGGCATCGCCTCACCCATGTCCACGGTCTCGGAGAACTCACCGGTGGGCACGGTGACGGTCTTCTCGTCGAGGGCGCCGTCGACCTGGCGGCCGAGTACGCGCAGGACGAGCCGTCCGTCGGTGTCGTTGACGCCCTCGACGATCAGCGCGTCCTGTCCGTTCTCGTCACCGCGGCGCACGGTGACCTCGCGCAGGGCGACGGACATGTCGCCGGTGACGTCCTCGGGGCCGGTGAGGTCGGCGTCGATGTCACCGGTGACGACCACGGGGGACGCGGTGACGGTGACGGTGCTGCCGTCGCGGGCGCCCTCGCGACCCAGCACGTCGCGCACCGTCTTCACCCCGGGGACGGTGACCTGCAGCGACGAGGCGTCCGGCCGGATCCACGCCTCGGGGTGGGGGAAGTAGCTGTCGGTGCCGTGGGCGGCGTTGTTGAGGTAGCCGTCCTGCCTGCTCCACAGGACCCAGTAGGTGGAGTCGTCACGCGAGAAGCGCAGTCCACGCAGGTCGGGGTGGGGGGACTCCAGCCAGCCGAGGAAGGTCGCGCCGTCGAGCATCTCGGCGGCGAAGGCGAAGGCGGGGAGGGCGGGCTTCGGGGAGCGGTCCACGTGCACGAGCCCGTAGTGGTACTCGGGTTCGGTGGGGTTCACCCCGTACTTGTCGTGCCAGAGCCCGTCGGTGAGCTGGAACCAGTGCACGCCGGTGACGCCCTCGGCCTTGGCGAGCATGAGCGTGAGCAGGACGGAGTCGGCGGCGGTGCGCTCGTCGTCGTACCACCAGGCGTTGGGGCGGGTGCAGGCGTAGGTCTCGGTGAGCCAGAGTTCGCTGGGTGCGTCCCCACCGTCGCCGGCACCGTGGCCGTCGAGGTAGGCGCGGGCGGTGCGCACCTGGCCGAGGAAGTTCCACTTGCCGCCGTCGTAGTCGACCACGTAGTTGCCGCGTCCGGCGTGTTCGGCGATGCCGTCGAGCAGGTCCCAGCCGTCGCGGTCGCGGATGGTGTCGAGGAAATCGGCGTCCCAGCCGGCCAGGGGCATGGCCAGCAGTTTGGCGTCGGTGCCGCGGCGGTCCATCTCCGCGCGGAAGGGCTTGAGCCACTGGTCGGTGTACTCGGTGGCCAGTTCCACGGTGTCGGCGTCGGAGAGGCTCCACTCGTTGAGCAGTTCGTAGTGCTCCACCCCGGCGTCCTCCCCGCGGTCGAGGGCCTTGCCGGCCCACTCGGTGAAGGTCTCACCGCTGCTCTCACCGTCACCGTCGTCGTCGAACTTGCCGGGGGCACCGCCGGGCTGGGAGCCGGTGTTGATGCCGAGGTCCTCGGACTCCTCGGCGGTGAGCCAGGGGTTGCGCAGGTGGCGGATGCCCAGACGGCGCCACATCGCCCGCTCGGCACTGCGGGACTCCAGCCCGTCTGCCTGGGAACTGCCGGCGGAGGCGGTGGAGGCGAAGCCGCCGAGACCCACGATGGACTGGTCGGCGGGGCCGAAGTCGTGACCGGGCCACACCGCGGCGGTGGTGCGGGCGAAGGAGTCGGCGCAGGTGACCTCCACCGAGCACCAGGAGCGCGGGCCGGGCAGGTCGATGTTGACCGCGGTGTCGGCGTAGGCGGCGTCCTGCGGGATGGCGACCTCGTGGCGGGAGCGGTGGAACTCCGCGCCGTCGAAGTCGCGGGCGGTGACCTCGAGCACCGTGGTGCTGCGTGCGGAGCGTCCGGCGAGCCCGACGGTGAACGTCCTGCGCCCGTCGTCGGTGAAGACGTTGTAGGTGGCGGAGGTGGTCACGTCCACGGTGGGGTCGGGCAGGCCGGTGCCGCCGAGGACCGCGCCGGCGAGCAGGGTGCGTCCGTCGTCGACGAGGCGGCGGGCGGTGCCGACGGTGGTGTCGGCGCGGAACTCGACCTGGGCGCGCCACACACCGTCATCGGAGCCTGTGTCGCCGGGGGCGGACGGCGCGGCGTGCAGCATCGAGGAACTGCGCGACATGCTGTTGCGCGTGGTGATGCAGCCGTAGAGTCGTTTCGGGTCGTCGTCGGTGGTGTCGGGGACGTCCCACTCCACGAAGTTGAGCTCGGTGACGCGCTCCTGGACGGGCACGCCGCCGCCGGTGTCGTGGACCCATTTCGTGGCGGGGACGTGGAACTCGGTGTCCTCCCGGGCGTCGACGAGGGTGCGGTAGATCCGCCCACCGCGCAACAGGGCACGGTCGGAGTCGTCGAGACCGTCACCCGGGACGGTGAACTCCCAGTCGGCGGTGACGCGCCCGCCGTCGGCGCGGTAGGTGACCGCGGCGGTGTAGTCGGGGTCGGTGACCTCGAACTCCACGCGCACCGGCCCGGAGGACGGTGCGCCGTCACCCGGGTCGTCCACGGTGGCGCCGCGGGTGCCGGTGGAGGACGACAACCGGTAACCGTCGAAGTGGACGAGCTGTCGTCCGGCGCTGGTCAGCACGGTGACGCGTCCGGGGTGGTCGGCGTCGCCGACCTGCAGCTGCAACGGTCCGGGATCCACGGCCGGGGGCGGGCCGGACGCCTCGTCGTCGCGGTTGCGCAGCACGGCGACGCCGCCGACGGTGGCCACGGCACCGGCGCCGAGCACGCCGCCACCGATGAGGAAGGAGCGGCGGCTGATGCCGTTCTTCTGGGTGCTCACTACTCCTGGTCCTCGCTCTCGAGCCGGGACATCAGGTAGTCGTCGGGTTCGACCTGCAGCACCTGGTCTCCGTCCTCACCGGTGGTGACGTTGGTGAACACGCGGAACTCCCCCTCGTGCGCCAGGTGCAGGCGCGCGGTCAACGGTCCCGGGTTCGCGGCCAACTGGCCCAGGGCGACGGAGGTCATGGTGTTGATGCCGTCGAGCAGGTCCTGGCCGGTGGTGACCTCGCGGACGAGCATGAGGTGACGGTGCGGCACGGTCACCATCACCCCGGCGGAGGCGTCCAGCTCCGGCAGCCAGCGTGGCAGCAGTTCGTCGAGGAACAGCGGTGCGCTGGCCAGGAAGTAGGAGTCGGACTCCACCACGTGGAAGTGTGCGGCGGGGGATTCCTGGCGGGCCTCGGCGCGCACCTCGTTGACCTCGACGTCGGCGTCGAGCAGCTCCTGCCAGGTGTTGCGGTAGCCGGCCTGGTAAAGGTCGGCGAGCTGTTCGCGGGTGGCGGTCCCGTGGGCGGCGAGTGTGTCGTCGTTGAGGGTCACGACCGCGTCCGGGGTGTCCAGGACCAGGGAGACCAGCAGGTCGCCGGTGAACTCGCGGGAGGAGTCCTCGACGGTGCCCGACGCGGCGTCAAGGGTGTTGCGGGACACCAGCCGGACGCGGAGCTGGCGCAGGAACTCCGCCTCGTCCAGCCCGTCGACGTCGATGTCGGTGAGCACGGTGCCGAGGAAGTGGTGGATCATCTCCACGACCTGGGCCGGGGTGGACCCCGGGGCGGCGGCGATCTGGAGGGAGAGGTTGTCGAGGCCGATGAGGCGGCGTGACGGGGGTGTGTCCGGCTCTGTCCCTGTGCCCGTTGCCGGCTCCGTCGCGGGGGTGGCGGCGATGTAGCCGTCGGGGCGCCAGGAGGTGTCGTATCCTTCGGCGTGCAGGCGGCGCATCGTCTCCTCGCGCAGCAGGTCGGCGCGGTGCCGGGGCAGGTGGGGGAACATCGCGTCCGGCGCCTCCGGGTCGACGACCCGCCGCGGTGTGGGGCGCTTACGGCCGTCTCTGGAGAACATGGGAACTTACCCTAACAGCCGGGAATGTCTGCTGCGCGTCATGCGTTGCAGGAGATAGACCTTAGCGTGATAGGCTCAAGTTTCATGTGACGGGTCCCGTGGGGTCCTGTGGGGCCCACGGCGGCAGCCAGGCCCTGAAATAGAGCCGAGACAGAACCCAGGAAGAGAGGAACCAGGTGGCCCAGAAGGAGTGGATCGACAAGGACTACTACGCCGACCTCGGCGTGTCGTCCACCGCGGAGGCCGACGAGATCAAAAAGGCCTACCGTAAGCTCGCGCGCGAGAACCACCCTGACGCGCACCCGGGCGACACCGCGGCGGAGAACCGGTTCAAGACCGCCTCCGAGGCCTACTCCGTGCTCGGCGACAAGGACAAGCGCGCCGAGTACGACGAGCTCAAGCAGATGGTCGCCTCGGGCGGCTACGGCGCGCCGGGCGGCGGGTACGGCACCCCGGGCGGGACGTCCGGCGGTTTCGGCGGGTTCGGCGGCGGTGCCGGCGGCACCGGCGGTTTCGACCTCGGTGACCTCTTCAACCGTGCCGGTGGATCCGGTGGCGGTGCAGGTGGGTTCGGTGACGTCTTCGGCGACATGTTCGGCGGCGGCTCCGGCGGTGGTGGCGGTGGTCGTACCCAGCGTCGCACCCGTGGTGCGGACGTGGAGACCGAGATTACCCTGGACTTCCGGGAGGCCACGAAGGGCGTCACCGTCCCGATCCGGCTGACCAGCCCCGCGGCGTGCACGACCTGCCACGGCTCCGGCGCCACGCCGGGGACCTCGAGCGCGAGGTGCGGCACCTGTTCGGGTGCCGGGGTCGTCTCGGAGAACCGCGGCGCGTTCGGGTTCTCCCGCCCCTGCCCGGACTGCAACGGCACCGGTACCCGTATCGAGGACCCGTGTGCCGACTGCAGCGGGTCAGGCCGGGTGACCCGTACCCGCACGATCACCGTGCGCGTGCCCGCCGGTGTGGTGGACGGCCAGAAGGTCCGCCTCGCCGGGCAGGGTGAGGCCGGTGAGCGTGGGCGTCCGTCCGGTGACCTCTTCGTCACCGTGCACGTGCGCGCGGACAAGCTGTTCACCCGCAACGGCGACGACCTGAAGATGACCGTGCCGGTCAGCTTCACCGAGCTCGCCCTCGGCGGGGCGGTCACCGTGCCGACCCTGGACACCCGCGTGCGGGTAAAGATCCCAGCTGGGACGGCGGACGGCACCACGCTGCGCGTGCGCGGCCGCGGCGTGACCAAGCGCAATGGCGCGTCCGGCGACCTGTTGGTGACGGTGAAGGTCGCGGTGCCGAAGAATCTCGACGAGGGCGCGGCGAGTGCGTTGCGTCACTACGCTGAGGAAGAGAAGCGGACCGGTTTCGACCCCCGTGCGGGCTGGTCCGGGAACTGACGGACAGTTGGTGGTTGAAGATGAGTGACAGGAACGGAGACGTCCCGGGTGAGCCCCGGGAGGTGTTCGTGATCTCCGTCGCCGCGGAGATCACGGGCATGCACGCGCAGACGCTGCGCACCTACGACAGGTTGGGGCTGGTCTCCCCGGAGCGCACCAGCGGCGGGGGGCGGCGCTACTCGCGCGACGACATCGAGCAGCTCCTGGAGATCCAGCGGCTCAGCCACGACGAGGGTGTGAACCTCGCCGGCATCAAGGCGATCATCGGCCTGCAAAACAAGGTCCGTGACCTGCGTGACGAGGTGGACGTGCTGCAGGTCCGCCTCGCCGCCGCCGAGCACGACGCCGACGAGGCGGGACGCTCCGGCGGCGGGCGCCGCCGTGGCGAGATCGTCCACGTCCCGCGTTCCACCGCGGTGGTCCTGTGGGAGCAGCGCCGACGCCGGGGACGGGATGGCCGTGACGGTCGCGACGGGCGCGGCGGCAACGGGTCCGACGGCCGTCAGGGCTGAGGCTGGGGGAATTCCGCGTGACCGTGGAACAGGGTGGTCGTGGCGCCACCGACCAGGACGTTGCGTCCTGACCCGACCGGGGTGACGCTGATGCGTCCCGTGCGGCCCAGGACGGTGCCCTGGGCGGCGGTGTAGGCCTCGGTGATCTTCCCGCTGCGCAGCAACCACTGGCCGACCGAGGCGTTGAGCGACCCGGTGACCGGGTCCTCCGCACCGGCGGCGCCGGGCACGAAGGCGCGGATCTCCAGTCGGCACGCCGCACCGTCCGGGTAGAGGCCGAAGACGCCGACCTTCAGGTCGGGGTGGGCGCTGAAGTCCGGACGCAGGTCCAGGACGTCCTGCGCGTGGGGCAGCTGCACCGCCGCCCACCCGGGGCCGTTGTCGGCCCACTGGTGGTCGACGATCAGCGACCGGTCGATCCGCAGCGCCTCGCTGATCCGGGCGAGGTGTTCCTCCTCCAGCGGCCCGGTGCGGGTCGTCGGCGGGGCGGTGAAGGACAGTGCGCCGGTGCCGGGATTGCGGTGGACCTCCACCAGGCCGGCGGCGCACTCCTGGATGATCACGTCGTCCTGGTGCGGCTCGCCGCCGACTTCGAGCCAGGCGTGCGCGGTGCCGAGGGTGGGGTGTCCGGCGAAGGGGAGCTCGCCTTCTGGCGTGAAGATGCGCACCCGGTAGTCGGCCTGCGGTGCCGGTGCGTCCTGCGCCGGATCCGGGGTGGACGGGGAGAGGACGAAGGTGGTCTCGGAAAGGTTCGTCCAGCAGGCGATGCGCTGCATCTGCTCGTCGTCGAGGTCGTCGGCGTCGAGGATCACGGCGACCGGGTTGCCGCGGTAGGGCTCGGCGGAGAAGACGTCGACCTGGGCGAAACGGTGCTGGCGTGCGGGGTCGTGAGGCATGCACGCATCGTACAGCGGGGCAGTTACAGGCTCAGCGTCCCCTGCGCGATGAGCACGATCGCGACGATCGCCGCCACCGAGACCCCGGTGGCGATGACCCACTCGAAGGCGTTGAACACCCGGCCGCCGGCGCGGCGACGGGTCACCACGTAGGCGATCATGCCCGGCACGATCAGCACCATGCCCATGAGCACGTACTTCACGTCCGCGGCGTAGAACAGCCACAGCGAGTAGACCAGCGCCAGCACGCCGGTGAGCAGGTGGACGCGGTTGGTCCGGCGGTCGACCGAGGGGCCGGAGAGGTCGAACTTCGTACCGGCGTCCGGGTGCGACAATCCGGCGCCGCGGGTGCACAGGAACACTAGGTACAGCGCGGAGAACAGGTAGGGGATCAGGTACAACGACGTCGCGAGCTGCACCATCGTGGTGTAGGCGGACTCGTTGAGGTAGAACACCACGATGAACAGCTGGATGACCACCGCGGAGAACAGCTGGGCGACCACCGGGGCGCCGCGGTGGTTGATGTAGCCGAGTTTGCGGGGCAGCAGACCGTCCTGCGCCATCAGGGTGATCGGTTCGGCGCACAGCATCTGCCAGGAGACGTAGGCGCCCAGCACTGAGATGCACAGGCCGATCGACACCAGCCCGGCCCCCCACGGGCCGACGACGAGTTCGAGCACCTCGGCCATGGAGTTGTCGCCCATCGCGGCGAGTTCCTCGCGCGGGGCGACACCGTAGGACAGGAAGCTCACCATCACCAGCAGCAGGAAGACGGTGAGGAATCCGAGCAGGGTGGCCAGTGAGACGTCCTTGCGGCGGCGTGCGCGGCGCGAGTACGTTGACGCGCCCTCGACACCGATGAACGCCCACACGGTGAACAGCATCATGCCCTTGACCTGGTCGGACAGGCTGGACGCCTGGTCGGCGTTGTCTCCGAAGGTCTCGGCGGAGCCCCAGAAGTCGGCGGTGAAGACCTCGGTGTGGAACCCGGCGAAGGCGACGATGCCGAGGAAGGCGAGGATCGGCAGCAGCTTCGCCGCGGTGGTGACCACGTTGAGTACCGCGGCCTGGTGCACGCCGCGGGACAGGGCCAGGAAGATCACCCAGTTCAGTCCGGAGACGAAGAACGCCTGCACGAGTGACTGCCCGTCGGAGAACAGGGGGAGGAAGTGGCCGAGTGAGCCGAAGAAGAGGGTGGCGTAGCCGACCTGGGCGATGATGCTGCCCAACCAGTAGCCCCAGCCGGAGGCGAAGCCGACGAAGTCGCCGAGTCCGCCGCGGACGTAGCTGTACACCCCGGAGTCGAGGTTGGGTTTGCGGTGCGCCAGAGCCTGGAAGACGAAGGCGATGCACAGCATGCCGATGCCGGTGACGACCCAGCCGATGACCGCGGCGCCGGGTGAGGCGACGGCGGAGATGTTCTGGGGCAGGGCGAAGATGCCGGCACCCACGCAGGAGCCGACGATGAGCGAGACCAGCGTCGGCAGGCGGACGGTGTCCCTGCGGGCTGTGGACCCCCGGGTGTCGGGGTCGGCGGAGAGGCCGGGGTCGGCGGAGGTGTCAGTCACGGGGAGTCAGAGTATCCCGAGTGCCGTGGTGCACACGAATGCGGTGCGAGGTGGTGGCCGGGGAGGGACGTCGCTCCAGGTGGTCAGTGGTCGCTGGTCAGCGCACGCAGGTGGCGCAGGATGGCGGCACCGTCCTGGCTGATCCCGTTGTGCTCCCACCGGTTGGTCACGTGGGGGCGCAGGCCACGGATCGTGGCGGCGGTCTCCATGGACAGTTCGAAGGGGACGAAGATGTCGTCGAGGTACACCGCGGCGGCGGTCGGGACCTCGGTGCGGCGCAGCTGCGCGGCGTCGTACAGGGGCGTCCAGTCGTCCTTCGCGGCGAGCAGGTCGGCGACGGCCTTCCACGGGCGCAGCGCGGGGTCCTCGTCGAACTGCCAGGGGAAGAAGTGCTCCGCGGTGAGGTAGAGCGGAGCGTCGGTGTCACCGTCGGTGCGTCCTGCGTTCTCGGCGAAGCCGGGGACCTCCTCGCGGATGCGGTCGGCGGCCCAGTTCGTCGCGGTGTCGATGCCGTAGATCGTCTCGTGGACCACCGCGTACAGCGGTGCGGCCGACACGGAGAGGTGACCGGCGAGTTCGGTGAGGAAGGGGGTGCGCAGCCGGCGACGTCCCGCGATGCCCGGGCCGCCGGGCACCGCGCGGAAGGGGTCCTCCAGCAGGTATGCGAGCATGTCGAAGCCACCGGTGCGGCCCAGGTTCATGCCCACGGTGCGGAAACGGCGGGACGTCAGACGTTCCCCGGTGGGCAGCGTCTCCTCCGTGTCGTCCAGGTGCCGGCAGATCTCGGCGACACGGTCGGCGGCCCAGGGGAAGCGCTCGTAGAAACGCTCGTTGCGCACGGCGGTCTTGGCGAAGGTCGCCCGGTAGATGTCGTCGACGCTGGTGTGCGGGGCACCGACGTAGCCCGGCAGGCCGCCGGTGAAGAACGCCTCGCGGACGCCCTCGGGGCGGAAGGAGAGGTAGGTGGTGATGCAGAAACCGCCGAAGGACTGCCCGAGCAGTGTCCACGGCTGCTCGCCGAGGGCGTGGCGTAGCAGTTCGGCGTCCTCCACGATGCTGTCGGCGCGCAGGTGGGTGAGGTATTCGGCCTGGTCGTGGGGTGTGGGGCCGAGGGCTTCGGGTGCGGCGACGTCGACCGGGGTGGAGCGGCCGGTGCCGCGCTGGTCGAACAGGATCACCCGGTAGTTCTTGAGCGCCTCGCCGAGCCAGCCGGACAGCACGCCTCCGTCCCCGTTGGCGACAGGGCGCGGCGAGCCGTGGCCGGGGCCGCCCTGCAGGAAGAGCAGGGCGGGGCGGTCCTCACCGCCGTCCGGGACGTACTCGCGGGCGTAGATGTCGATGGTGCGGGGGTCGGTACCGCCGTGGACGAGCGGTGCGGTGAGCACGTGCTCGCGCACGGTGTGCCCGTGACGCCGGGTGGAGGTCGTGTGCAGGTCGGTACCGGAGGAGGCGGGGGAGTTCATGCCCTCAAGTTCTACCCGAGAGCACGGACATGGACGGAGCTGACTCATAGCGACACTTGTTGACCGGGATCACCCCAGGTCGTAGTCCACGACCACCGGTGAGTGGTCGGAGAGCCGGACCCCGCGGAAGTCACGGTCGACCTGCGTGGTGACCGCGGCGCGGGCCAGGCGCGGCGACGCCAGGTGGTAGTCGAGGCGCCATCCCGCATCCTTCGCGAAGGACTGGCCGGCCCACGACCACCACGAGTACGGGCCGTCCTCGTCCGGGTGCAACCGGCGGACGACGTCCACCAGTGTGCGGGCCGAGAGCTGTTGGCCGAACCACTCGCGTTCCTCCGGGAGGAAACCGTCGTTCTGCTGGTTCCGACGCCACGCCGCGAGGTCCTGCCTGGTGTGCGCGATGTTGAGGTCACCCATCAGCAGGAACTCCCTGCCGTCGGCCATCGCGGCGCGCCGGGTGAGTGTGAGGTAGCGGGCGAACCCCGCCAGGAACCCCATCTTCCGGTCGTAGCGGGCACCGCCGTCCGGTGCCTCACGCATTCGCCCGGGGCGTTGCAGCTCCGCAGGGAGCCCACCTTTGGGCAGGTAGAGGCACGCGATGGTGACCGGGGCATCGGCGAGATCGACCTCGATGTAGCGGCCCTGGGTGGTGAAGGGCCGTAGCTTCCTCGCCAGCGGCACCCGGTCGTCCGCGGGGATGTCCCGGAGGTCAGCGGCAGTGCAGTGCGGGGTGCCGCGCAGTGCCGAACCGCTCCACGTGCGAACGGCCACCGGCGGGCGGCGGGTGAGTACGGCGACGCCGTTGCGTCCTGCGATGGAGCCGGTCTCCAGGGCGACGTGGTAGTCGCCGAAGGCGGCGTCCGGCACTTTGTCGGCCTGGGCGCGGACCTCCTGGAGGGCGACGACGTCGCAGTCGCGTCCGGCCAACCAGTCGCCGAAACCACGTCGGTGGGTGGCGCGGATGCCGTTGACGTTGGCGGTCGCGATGCGCAGCATTCCCTGAGGTTACCTCCCGTGGGCCGGGAGCTCTCGAGAGGCTGGAAGGTACCGGAAGGCACCGGAAGGCACCGGAAAGCTAGGAGAGCCTCTTGGAGAGGTGGATGAGTGAATAGTCCCCGACAAGCGTGCGAGCCGTCTCGACGTACCCGCTGCGCTCGTACAGGCGGATGTTTGCCGTCGAGTGTTCGCCGGTGAAGAGCCGCATCTCCAGGGCGTGGGGGAACGCCGTCTCTGCCTCGTCGAGCAGGAAGCTCCCGACCCCCTTTCCCTGCATGTCAGGAACCACGGTCAGGCGTCCCAACTCAACGGTGGAACCGATCCGACGAAGTCGCACAGCTCCGATCAGGCGTCCGTTGTACCGGACGCCGAGTGCGGCGACGTCCGGGGCGGCCAGTTCGGTGCGTAGCTCGTCGAGGGTCTGGGTCAGTGGTGGCAGGTCGAGATCCTGGTGTGCCCGAGCCTCTGTGACGTAGGCGGCGCGCTGGAGGGTCATGACTTCCCCGGCGTCGGCGTCGCCCAGCGCGGTGATCGTGTACGTGGTTGTCTTCGGCATACCGTGACTCCAGTCCTTGGGGTGATCGTGATCCTACGGGACCGGGGGGGATGCTGTGCTCGGTGTGGAGTACAGGGGCGTGGAGGTATCGTCGGCCCGGTGTACAGCATCTCCGCGGCGGACCTCGACGACCCACGTGTCGTGCAATTCATCGGTGAACACCTGCGGGATCTGGCTCCGACAGCTCCTGTCGAGAGTCAGCATGCGCTGGGTCTGGCTGAACTGAAGGCTCCCGGGGTGAGGGTGTGGGTCGCCGTCAGCGACGACCGTGGTCATGGTGTGGTCGGCTCGGTGGCGCTTGCGCCGGTGGGCGTGGGCCATGAGGAGCTCAAGAGCATGCGGACCGATCCCGCCCGGCGCGGTGAGGGGATCGCCGCCAAGCTGCTTGGACATGCGCTCGCTGATGCAGGACGGAGAGGCGTGGGGCGGGTGTCGTTGGAGACCGGGAGCGGGGACTTCTTCGCACCGGCCCGAAGGCTCTACCGCAGGTCGGGGTTCCTGGAGTGTGCCCCGTTCGGTGACTACGGCGAGGACGCGAACAGCGTCTTCATGACGGTCGAGGTCACCGGGAGTCACCTATCGCGGTCGGCTCAGAGCGGGTAGCCGGTGACCGGGCCGGCGGTGTTGGGCTGCCAGCCGAGTTCCGGGGCGACGTGCTCGGCGAAGGCGGAGAGGATCCGCAGGTTGGCGTCCACGCCCAGCTGGCTGGGGATGGTGAGCATCAGGGTGTCGGCCTCCATCACCGCGGCGTCGTTCTTCAACGCCTCGACCAGTTTGTCGGGCTCGTCGGCGTAGGTGCGTCCGAAGGTGGCGGTGCTGTCGTCGATGTACCCCACGCCTCCGGAGTCGCCGGAACCGAACATGCGCCGGTCGGTCTCCGAGAGGATCGGGAAGATCGATCGGGACACCGAGGTCCGCGGCGTCCAGGTGTGGCCGGCCTCCTTCCACGCGGTGCGGAACAGTCGCAGCTGGTCGGCCTGCAGGTCGGCGAACTCCTCGCCGTTGGCCTCGGTGAGCAGCGTGGAGCTCATGAGGTTCACACCCTGCTGTGCGGCCCACACCGCGGTGTCGCGTGAGCCCGCACCCCACCAGACGTGCCGGCGCAGCGTCGGGGAGTTCGGCATCACCGGGACCTGCACGTTCGGCTGGTACATGCGTGGGTACTGCTCGTCGAGGGGGAGTGAGGTGGCGATGCCTTCACCGTCCACGGCGGACATGAAACGGTCGAACTTCTGCCGTGCCATGGCCGCCCCCTTGGGGTCGTCCGGCTCGGGGACGTAGCCGAACTCGGCGTAGCCACGGTCGACGGGTTCGGGTGATCCCCGGGAGACGCCGAGGGCGACCCGTCCGTCGGCGAGGAGGTCGAGCTGGGCGGCTTCCTCGGCCAGGTGCAACGGGTTCTCGTAGCGTAGGTCGATCACGCCGGTGCCGACCTCGATGCGGCTGGTGCGGGCGGCCGCGGCGGAGAGGATCGGCATCGGGGCGGCGTGCTGCGGGGCGAAGTGGTGCACCCGCCAGTACGCGCCGTTGACACCGATCTCGTCGGCGCCGACGGCGATGTCCACGGCGTTGCGGATGTTCTCCTTCGCGCCGGGCATGCCGCGGCCCGGGGTGGACGCCCCGGACGCGGCGAGGTCGTAGTGGCCGAAGCTGAGGAAGCCGAATGCCTTCATGGTGTCTCCTGGAGGAGGGAAGTAGTTGACACGTCAACTATATGCCTGCGGGTGCGGACGGTGCAAGGGTCGGCGCCTACCCCGCCAGGCGCCGCGCGGCGACCTGCCCGGCGAGACGCCCGGCACGGTTCGCGCCTACCGTCGAGGCCGTCGACCCGTAGCCGGCGAGCAGCACCCGGTCGTCGCGCACCACCTCCACCTCGTTGGTCACGGTGATCCCACCGCCGGGTTCGCGCAGGTGCAGTGGGGCGAGATGGGTCAACGCCGGGCGGAAACCGGTGTTCCAGAAGATCACGTCCACCGCCTCCTCGTGCCCGTCGGGGAAGGGACTCCAACTGTCCGGCTGGACCAGGCCGGCCGTGCCTTCACTGCCGCCACCGTCTGCGCCACCAGCACCACCGAAGGTCACCGAGTGCTCGTTGATGCGGGTGAACATGCCGCGGGAGACCAGCGTCCCGTCTGCCACACCCGCCAGGTACTCGGGCAACGCCGGGATACCGGTGTTGGCCACCACCGAGGCCGGACGCCGCCCGTGCTCGGTGTCCTCGCGCACGTGACGTTCCACGTCCCGGCCCCAGGAGGCCTTCGAGTTGTCGAAGGTGTAGTCCACGAAGTTCGGCGGACGGCGCGTGGCCCACACCGTCGACAGCGCACTGCCGGCGCTACCGGATCCCGGCGCGAGTTCCAGCAGGAACTGCACCGCACTGAGCCCACCGCCGACGACCAGCACCTTCTCGCCGGCGAAGTCCTCGCGACGATGGTAGTCCGCGGTGTGCAGCTGCCGTCCGGCGAAACGCTCGATGCCGGGGACGTAGGGGATGTAGGGGTGAGTCCACGTGCCGGTGGCGTTGATGAGCAGGCGGGTGGTGATGCGGGTGCACCGCCCGTCCAGCACCACGGTCAAGGTCAGCGGGCCACTTTCACCACCCTCACCGCCCTCCTCGTCCTCGACACGGATGACCCGCGCCGGGCGCCGCACCCTCAGGTCGAAGGCCTCCTCGTAGTTGCCGTAGTAGTCGGCGACCAGGGAGGACGCCGGCACACCCTCGTCCGGTCGTGGCATCGGCATGCCCGGCAGGTCGGCGATACCGTGGGCGCGGCCCAACGTCAACGAGTCCCACCGGTGACGCCACGCACCGCCGGGCCCGTCGTTGCCGTCGAGCACGAGCAGGTCCCCGCCGGGGGTGTAGCCCTTGCGGACCAGGGCGTGGGCGGCGGCGAGCCCGGCCTGCCCCGCACCGAGGACGACCACCTCGTAGCTCTCCACCGGTGGTCCCGCGTCCGCGCCCATCTACCGGACCTGCTCCAGCACGAGGTCGTCGGCGAGGTAGCTGCTGTGCGAGTCCCACTCGCCCTGCGTCCACAGGTAACCGTCGGTCATGCGGCCCAGGATACGTCCGGCCCACCCGTCCTGCTGCCCCGCCGGTGCACCGTTGACGGTGTCCGCCCCGAACCCCGCGGACGTCGGGTCGCGGCCGTGCACCCCGCCGTTGGCGCCCGTCGTCGCCCCGATCAGGTCTCCCGGCGCGCGCCAGGCGTGGACCTCGGCGTGCCCGTCCAGGGCGTCGACGTGCAGCTCCCCGGTGTCGCGGACCCCGGTGCCGGGGCTGCCGAGCAGGTGGATGGTGTCGGCATCCAGTGGGGTGGACGGGTCGCGTGCCGCCGCGCCGAGCAGGGTGGTGCCGTAGCTGTGCGCCACGACCTGCAGCTCGGCACCGTCGGCGGAGCGTTCGCGCAGCGCCGACTGCGCCCCACGCAGTGCTGGTGCACCGACCCCGGCGTAGGACGGGTTCAGTCCCTGCCCCAGGTCCGCCGGCGCCCGGTAGCCGTGCCAGGCGACGACGGCGTGGCCTGTGCCGCCGATGCGTCCGGCGTTCCCCGCGGAACCCGGCAGTGCCCCGTCGCCGGACGATCCGACGCCGCTGACCAGCGTGGTGACCTTCGGTGCGGTGTGCAGGTCGCCGACGACGACCACCGGCTGCCCGTCGAGTTCCTGCACCGTGACCCCGACGGCGTCCGGGTCCAGGCCGCGTAAGGCCAGCTCCCGGCGCGCGGCGCCGACCGCCTGACGCAGGGAGTCCTCGGTGGCGGCGTCCAGCGGGACGGCCAGGCCGGAGGGCATGGTCACCGCCGCGGCGGCGGCCTGCGCGGCGGCCGGGTCGACGAGTTCGGCCACCGTCGCGGCGTCCAGCGCCGTACGGTCCACCGCCGTGACTGTCGGGGCCTGACCCACTGCGCTCGCCGCCTCGACGACGGCGGCGGTCGCGGTGTCCAGGGCGTCGGTGAGCATCCGGCAGGCGTGCAGGACCATCGACCACGCCGCGGCCAGAGTGAGTAGCGGAGGTAAGGGCGCCGGCGGGGTTACTGTGCCGTCCGCCGAAACGCGCATCCGGAAGGTTCGCGCCATCCCCAGCACGGGCGCGGCCTGATTGCGCGCCGCGGCGAGCAGGGTGGCGTGGTGGCCCAGCACGACCCCCACCCAGTGCGCGGCGATGCAGGACGCCAGGACCCGGTTGGCGCAACTGTCGATACGGTGGCCCATCGCCTCGGCCGCACCACCCGACCAGCCCGGCAACCGGCCGTGCCCGCGCACCGCGCCAGCTGCCTCGCGCATCTGCCCGGACGCCGTGGCCCACTGCCGGGCGGTGGCGGCCGCCTGCTCCAGCGGGGCGTCGGCCAACTCCTGCATGTCCATCAGCGCGCTCCCGCCGTACCGGAGAGGGACCTCGCGGCGTCCTGCTCGGCGGTGCCGACCACCCCGGCGAAGGTCAGCAGGTCGGTGGCGATGACGTCCACCACCACCGACTCCCCGTCGACGGCCTCGGCGACCCGCGTGGTGCCCGCCGCCAGGGCGGCGAACGTCCGGCCCCCGGGCAGGCAGGACGCCGCGGGCAGCGAGCCGGCGACGGCGCGCGCGGCGCCGGCCACCGCGGACGCCTCGGCGTCCAACGCCTGTGAGGTGGTTCTGACCTGGGACAGGTCGATGCCGAACACGGTCATGGTGCCTCCTGGGCTGATGCGCTGGTGCGGTGCTGCCTGCGGTCCCAGGAGAGTACGACGCGGCGGTGGTCGTGGGGAAGCGTGGTCCCCAGGGGCGGGAAAGCTGTGGACAACTTTCGTCAGGTTTCACCTCCGACCCCGCAGGGCTGTGGATAAACCTTCGGCGACCGACCCGGGGCACGCTCAGCCGAGACGGCCCTCCAACCGCTCCACGTAGGCGCGGCTCGTGGCGTCCAATCCCGTGAACGTCACCGACTTGCCGCGGCGTTCGTACTGCTCACGCACGCCCTGCAGCGCGGCCACCGTGGAGGAGTCCCACACCGTGGCGTCGGTGAAGTCCACCGTGACCTGTGCCGGGTCGCCGGCGTAGTCGAACTGGTACACCAGGTCATTCGACGAGGCGAAGAACAGCTGGCCCGTCACCCGGTAGCGGCCGGCACCGGTGTCCCCGACCCGCTCGACGCGCGTCAGGTGCGCCACGCGCCGGGCGAAGGCCACCATCGCGGTGAGCACACCCAGAATCACCCCGACGGCCAGGTTGTCCGTCAGCACCGTGGACACCACCGTGACCAGCAGCACCACCGTCTCGGAGACCGGCATCACCCGTAGAGTGCGCACACTGTTCCAGTCGAAGGTGGTGAACGCCACCACCAGCATCACCGCCACCAACGCCGCCATCGGGATGCGCCCCACCACGTCCGACAGCGACACCGACAACACGATCAGAAACGCCCCGGCCAGGAAGGAACTCACCCGGGTGCGCGCACCGGCCTGCTTCACGTTGATCATCGTCTGGCCGATCATCGCGCAACCGCCCATGCCGCCGAAGAAACCGGTGACCACGTTCGCCACACCCTGGCCCAGTGACTCGCGGGTCTTGTCGGAGTGGGTGTCCGTGAGGTCGTCGACCAGCTTCGCCGTCAACAACGACTCCAGCAGCCCCACCAGCGCCAACGCCACCGCGTACGGGGCGATGATCCCCAGCGTCCCCATCGACAACGGCACGTCCGGCACCCCGAAGCCGGGGAACGACGACGGCAGTTCGCCCTGGTCACCCACCGTCGGCACGTCCCAGCCGAAGACCACCACCGCCAGCGTGATCAGCAGGATCGACGCCAACGGCGCGGGGAACTTCGAGGTCAACCGTGGGAAGCCGATAATCACCAGCAGGCCCACGGCCGTGAGCGGGTAGACCAGCCACGGCACGTCGAAGAGGTGCTGCAGTTGCGCGGAGAAGATCAGGATCGCCAGCGCGTCCACGAAACCCACCATCACCGACCGCGGGATGAACCGCATCAGCTTCGCCACCCCGAGCGCACCCATGACCATCTGCAGTACACCGCCGAGGATCACCGTGGCCAGCAGGTACTCCACCCCGTGGTCGCGGGCGACGGGGAAGACGACCAGGGCGATCGAACCCGCCGCGCCGGACACCATGCCCGGGCGTCCGCCCAGCACCGCGGTCACGCACGCCATGGTGAAGGCCGCGTAGAGGCCCATCATCGGGTCCAGGCCCGCCACGATGGCGAAACTCAACGACTCCGGGATCAGGGCGAACGCGGTCACCAACCCGCCGAGGACCTCGACGGTGAGCAGTTTCGGGCTGCGCAGCGCGCCCAGGACGCTGGCCGGGGAACGTTCGGCGGGAGAGGAGCTCACCCGACAATCCTAGGTCGGTGACGTACCCTTGGCAGCATGCGCATCGCCGTCATCCAGATGAACTCCGTGCCGGACGTCGACAAGAACCTCGAGAAAATCAGATCCTATATCGCCGGGTCCGCCGAGAATGGTGCTGACCTGGTGGTCTTCCCTGAGGCTGCGATGTTCCCCTTCGACGCGGGACGCCTCGACATCATCGCCCAACCGCTGGACGGCCCGTTCGCCCGCGCCGTGGAGAAGGCCGCGAAGGACGCCGGGACCACCGCCGTGGTCGGCATGTTCACCCCGGCCGACACCGTGTACCGCCTGCCGTCCGGTGAGTTGCAGACCGACCCGGTGGAGGGCTCCGGTGAGGCGAACAAGTTCCGCCGCGTGCACAACACCCTGCTCATCACCGGTCCCGGGGGAACCGAGCACTACCACAAGATCCACACCTTCGACGCCTTCGGCTACCGGGAGTCCGACACCGTCAAGCCCGGCACCCGCCGGGTCACCTACGACGTCAACGGCGTGACCATCGGCCTGGCTACCTGCTACGACATCCGCTTCCCCGGGCACTTCTACGCCCTGGCGGAGGCCGGCGCCTCGGTGATGGTGGTGCCCACGGCGTGGACGGACGGGCCGGGCAAGCTCGACCAGTGGCGCACGCTCACCGCCGCCCGCGCGCTGGACACCACCAGCTACGTGGTCGCCGCCGGTCAGGCGCGTCCCGGTTCCCCGGACCGTTACGGGCAGAACGACGGGCCGACGGGCATCGGCCACTCCGTGATCGTCAGCCCGGGCGGGGCGCGCCTGGCGGAGACCGGCTACGTCGCCCAGATCCTCATGGTCGACATCGACCCGAACCACGTGGAGAAGGTCCGCAAGGGCCTGCCCGTGCTCAAGGGGCACCGGCAGGACCGCGAGATCGGGAAGGCCGGTGCCGCCGGCGAGTAGCGGGCGGCACCGGCGGCGCCCCGCCCTTCCTCACGTGCGGCGCAGCAGCCACACGAAGTACGGCGCGCCGACGAGGGCGATCATCAGGCCGGCGGGGATCTGGGCCGGCGCGATCACGGAGCGGCCCAACCCGTCGGCGAGGCAGACCATCGCCGCGCCGAGCACCATCGCCACCGGCAGGACGCGCCCGTGGCGTCCTCCCACCAGGGAGCGGGCCAGGTGCGGGGCGACCAGGCCCACGAAGCCGACGACACCGACGGCCACCACGCTCACCGCGGCGAGCACGGCGGCCAGGGTCAGCAGGCCCAGGCGGGTGCGTTCCACGGGCACGCCGAGGATGCGCGGGGTGTCCTCGTCGACGGACATCAGGTCGATCTGCCGGCGCATGGCCAGCAGCACCGGCAGGGTGAGCAGCAGCACCACGGCGACGGGCACCACGTCGGGGAACGTCCTGCCGTAGGTGGTGCCGGACAGCCAGGTGAAGATGCGCGGGGTGTCGTAGGGGTTGGCGCGCAGCAGCAGGAAGGTGGTCACCGAGGAGATCCCGTAGCCGCAGCCGATGCCGATGAGCACGAAACGGTCGGGCAGCAGGCCACCACGCCACGACAGGGCAGCGACCAGGGCGAACGTCGCCAGGCCGGTGGTCACGGCGAGGGCCACCAGCACGGTGCGTCCGGAGCCGGGCAGCATGGTGGTGGCGATGACCGCGCCCAGGCCCGCGCCGGCGGTGATGCCGAGCAGCCCGGGTTCGGCCAGCGGGTTGCGCACGGTGCCCTGCACCACGGTGCCCGCCACGCCGAGGGCGGCACCGGCCAGCACTGCGGCGGTCACGCGCGGGGCGCGGGTGTCCAGGGCACCGCCGACGAGTCCGGGGGCGGCGTCGCGCAGCCACAGGGCGATGTCACCGAGGCGCAGCCACAGGCTGCCGGCGAGCAGTCCGTAGACCACCGCGGCGACGAGCAGGACCACGGCGGCGACCAGGACGACGAGGAAGCGTCGTCGTGCCTGGGCGGGGGTGGACGTCCCGCCGCGGGCACCGGCGTTGGCGCGCGCGGCGCGCACCACGCCCTGGTCACGCATGCGCATCGCCAGCACCACGATCACCACCGCGCCGAGCAGGGCGGTGGGGATGCCGGTGGGGATGGACGCGGCCTGTTCGGCGCCGAGCACGGCGCGCAGCAGTGCGTCGGCGAGCAGGACGATCAGGGCGCCGACCAGCCCGGTCACCGGGATGAGCACGGCATGGCGGCGCAGTCCGGGCACCTTCGTCGACAGCAGGCGGGCGAGCACGGGCGCGCCGAGCCCGATGAAGCCCAGCGGCCCGGCGACGGTCACGGACAGGGCGGTGAGCAGGACGGCGAGCACCACGGCGATGGTGCGCGTGGCGCGCACCGGCACACCGAGGGTGGTGGCGGTGTCGTCGTCGCCGAGGGACAGGACGTCCAGACGCCGCGACAGCAGCACGGCGGCGAGCAGCACCGCCACGATGACCGGGACGGCGCGGGCGGAGGCGTCCACGCTGAGCTGTGACAGGGAGCCGGAACCCCAGGCGAACAGGCCGGTGGTGTTCTGCTTGAACAGGATCAGCAGCATGCCGGTGACCGCGTCGAGCGCCATGGCGATCGCCGAGCCGGCGAGGATGAGTTTCGTGGTGCCGGTGGCCCCGCCGCGTCCGGAGCCGGCGCCGGTGAGGCTGAGCACCAGGGCCGCGCTGGCCAGGCCACCGCAGAAGGCGACCAGGCCGGACGCCCAGAACGGCACGGTGAGACCGAACGCCGCCACCGCGGTCAGTGCCACGTAGGAGCCGGCGGTGACCGCGAGGGTGTCGGGGGAGGCCAGCTGGTTGCGGGTCACCGACTGCAGCAGGATGCCGGCGACACCCAGGGCGAATCCGACGGTGATCCCGGCGAGCAGGCGTGGCACCCGCGAACCCGACAGCACGCTGTCCACCGGCACACCGTTGACGCTCTGCGGGGCGTCCGGGTGGCCGACGGCGTAGAGCACCAGCTCACGCATGCCCAGTCCGGAGGTGCCCTGGGTGAGGTGCCACAGTCCGACGACGGTGATCGCCACGACGAGCGCGACGATGAGCGCCAGTGGCGCGACGAGCGGTGCGGCGTGCGTCCTGCCGCGGGTCACCTGCCGTGTCACTCTGCGTCGGAGGCAGCCTCGACGGCCTTGACGGCCTCGACGAAGGCGTCGATCAGCTGGATGCAGGAGCGCGGTCCGCCGGCGGCCCACAGGTCGTTGGGGAACTCGTAGGTGTGGTCCTCCTCCACGGCGGAGAGGTTGTTCCAGATCGGGTTGGACGTCATGGCGGCGACGTAGTCGTCCGCGCCGCCCTGGGAGCCGGTGTAGAACAGGTTGGCGTCGCCGACGGCGGTGAGGCCCTCGATGTCGGTCTGGGCCAGGCCGTACGCCGGGTCGACGCCGCCGTCACCGTAGGACTCGTTGACGTCGTCGGTCCAGGCCGAGGTCATGCCGAGCTCCTCGCCGAGCTGCGTCATCAGCGCGCCGCTGGTGTAGGGGCGGATGGTGAGGTTGCCGCTCTCGACCCAGCCGTCGAAGTAGAGGAAGTCGGTCTGGTCGCGGTCCTCGAGGGTGGCCACGGTGTCGGCCAGCTCCTCGCGGGCGGCGGCGAGGTGGTCGTCGAACTCCTGGTTGACCTCCTCGGCACGCGCGGAACGCCCGGTGGCCTCACCGATCATGGACAGGGTGTTCTTCACGGTGCCGATCTGGTCCTCGGCGTCCGCGCCGGTGACGGCCAGGACGGGCACGTCGCGGTCCTCGAGCTGGGTGAGCACGGCGTCGTCCTCGCTGTAGGCCTCGACGATGATGAGGTCGGGGTCGGCGCCGTAGATGGCGTCGAGGTCGGGTTCACCGCGCTCACCGGCGTTGACGACGTCGTCCGGCAGGGCCTCGGCGCTGACGTAGGTGCCGTAGTCGTCGGGGGACGCCACGGCGACGGGGTCGACGCAGAGGCTGATCGCGTCCTCGATCTCCTGCCACTCCAGCACGGCGACGCGGCTGGCGGGCTTGTCGAGTTCCACGGTGCGGCCCAGGCCGTCGGTCATCGACACCGGGTCGGTGCTGGTCTCGACGTCGGCGTCGCAGCCCTCGGCGTTGGAGGTCGGTGCCTCGGAGTCACCGTCGGACGAGCCTGTGTCGGTGGTGCCGCAGGCGGCGAGGGTGAGCGTCGCGGTGGCGACGGCGGCGGTGAGCGCGGTGGCTGTCGCCGGGAATCGGGCCGGGAATCGGGCGGGGAAGCGGCGGCTTCTCGGGAGGTGCATGGTGGTCCTTTCAGGGGGTGGTGCGGACGCGTCCGCGGTCGGCGTGTCGTCCGATGGGGTCGATGCGCAGGCGGCCGGTGCGGGGGTCCACACCGACGTCGACGGGGATGTCGTAGGCGGCGGCGATGTTGTCGGCGGTCAGGACGTCCTGCGGTGGCCCGGTGGCCAGCACGCGGCCGCCGGCGAGCAGGACGAGCCGGTCGGCGACGCGCAGGGCGTGGTCGAGGTCGTGCAGGACGACGCCGATGGTGACGGGCTGGTCGCCGCTAGTGCCGCCGGTGCCGTCGGCCCCGTCCGCGAGGTCGCGGACGAGGTCGAGGATCTCGGTCTGGAAGCGCAGGTCGAGGTGGTTGGTGGGCTCGTCGAGCAGGACCACGCCGGTGTCCTGGGCGAGGCAGGCGGCCAGCCAGGCGCGCTGGACCTCGCCGCCGGAGAGTTCGCCGGCGCTGCGGTCGGCCTTGTCGGCCATGCCCGTGACCTGCAGGGCGTGGTCGACGGCGGCGACGTCCTCGGCGCCGAGCCCGGCGAAGCGACGCCGGTGCGGGTGGCGTCCGAAGCTGACGACCTCGCGCACGCTCAGCCCGTCCGGGGTGGGACGCGACTGGGAGAAGAGGGTGACGCGGGTGGCGAACTCGCGGGGGCTGAGCAGGTGGACGTCGCGGGCGGTCTCACCGTCGCCGAGCCGGACGCTGCCCTGATCGACCGGGTGCAGGCGTGCCAGGGAGCGCAGCAGCGTGGACTTGCCGGAACCGTTCGGGCCGACGAGCGCGGTGACCGTGCCGGGCTCGAGGGTGACCGAGACCCCGTGGACCACCGTGGAGCGGCCGTAGCCGAGGGTGAGGTCGTCGCCTGCCAGGGTCCGGGCGTCGTCAGTGCCTGTCTCGGGGCCTGTCTCTGTGCCTGTCTCAGGGCCGTCTTCAGTGGCAGGGGACATGGGGGTGCTGGGGTCCTTCGGGAGGTGGGGTTCCGGTGGCTTCTTTAGCCTAACCTCAAGAAGCGTAGGGGAACGTAACCCGTGTCCGCAATCTCGTTTTCAGGACATTCGATCCTGGTTTTCGGACATGCCGGACGCGCCGGACGTGCTCGCGGGGAGGTGCGTGCCGGGCGTGGTGCCCATCGTGCGGCGGAAGGTGTCGATGAAGGTGCTGGTCTGCGCGTAGCCGGGCTGTACCGCCACGTCCTGCACCGGCGTCCCGTCGCCGAGCAGGGTCAGGGCGCGCTGGATACGCAGCGTCATGCGCCAGCGTCCGAACGGCAGGCCGGTGGACTCGCGGAAGGCCCGGGTCACGGTGCGTTCGCTGGTGCCCAGGCGCCTGGCCCACACGTCCAGTCCGGAGTGGTCGCCGGGGTTCTCCAGCAGCGCGCGCACCACCGGGGCGATACGCGGGTCGTCGGGGACCGGCAGGTCCAGCGGGGTGTCGGTGGGGTGCAGGACGTCGAAGACGACGGCTTCGGCGCGGCCACGTGCGGCGTCGCTCAGCGTGTCCTGGCCGAGGTACGTCAGCAGCAACTCCAGCACCGGGGTCATCACCACCACCGTGACCTGGGCGGGCGCGGTGAAGTCGCCGGGCGTGCGGTCGGGCGCGAACAGGGTGCCGTAGAGGGTGACGCCCGAGGTGACCTCGCCGGAGTGCTCGGTGCCGGCGGGCAACCAGATGCCGCGGCCCTCGGGCACGGCGAAGATGCGGTCGTGTGCGCGGGTGATCATCGCCCCACGGCGCGCCCACACCAGCTCGTGGGAGTCGTGGCTGTGCGCCGGCCAGCTCGTCGGCGGGTTCGTCGCCCCGGCCGTGACGATGGAGGACGTCCCGGCGCTCACGGTTCGCCGCTCACGGTTCCGCGATGATCTGCTCGGCGTCCACGCCGGCACGCGTGAGGACGCCGACCGCGTCGCGGACGCCCGCGACGTCCTCCCCGGAGACCAGCACGAGGGTGCCGGGACGGTGGGTGACCGGGTCGTCGGCGGCCGCCGCGGCGGCGCCGGGGTCGCCCTCGTCGGCGACCAGCGGAGTGAACGTCAACCACGGGAAGCCCTGCGCCAGACCGCGAAGGTCGGTCAGGCCGTGCAGGTCGCGGGAGTGATCCACGCCCCAGAACAGGTGCACCGGCGGTGAGTCGTCCATCGCCGAGACGTCCAGTACGAGGGCGCGCAGCGCGGCGAGGCCGGCGCCGAGGGCGACCATGGCCACGGCGTCCGGGGCGTCCTGCCCGGTGGGCACGCCCAGCCCGCCGGCCGGGTTGGCGACGACCCAGGTCTCGCCGACGTGCGCGGTGAGCCCGGGGCAGTGGAACTCCAGGTAGCCGGCGTCGTTCGGCGGCAGCGTGGAGGCGAACTGGTGCCAGACGTCCGGGTCGGACGGGGTGCGGACCTCCAGGCTCTGCCCCGGCCAGCCGGTCTGCGGCGACGACGCCTGCAGTCGCACCACCGTGACCTGCGGGGTGCGCGGCACGACCTCCAGGACCTCGGCGGTGATGCTGGCGGGCACGCCGGCCTCGTCGTCCTCCACCGCCCCGAGCGCGACGATGCGCACCGCGTTGTCCACGGCCTGCAGGAGCTCGGTCAGTCCGTCGGGGATGCCGAGCTCCTCGGCGCGACGGTAGGTCAGGTCCGCGCCCGGGTAGGGCACGTCGAAGGCCTCGCACACCGCCCGGCCGGCGGCCTCCGCGGCGGCCCCGTAGTGGGCGGTCGTCACCCCGTACTTGCGCAGGTCACGGCCCAGCGTGGCGAGGTGGAAGGTGCACTCCTCGGTGAACTCCGCACTGTCGCCGACGAGTCCGTCGGCGGCGTAGAGTGCTGCGCGGCGCAGCATCGCCGGGTCTACGGCCGGTGGTGGTACGGGCGTGCCGGCTGTACCGTCTGCTCCTGCCGGGTGGGACGGTACGGCGGTGGGGGAGAGGGGGTCGGCGAGGCGGGCGAAGTGGGCGCGGGTGCGCGCGACAATGCTGGCGGTACCGTCCGCGCCGTCGTCGAGGCGTCCGCGGGCGGTGTCGACCGCACTGCCGAGGTCGGCGGGGCCGGTGGTGGCGGTGGTGCCGTGGCTCTCCTCTGTCATGGGGACCATTGTGGCATGTTCCACTGCCCGGAATGTCGGGTCTCGTCGAGTCCCGTTGAGACCCGTGGGGTTCAGGGGGTCGGGTTATTTCCATTCGTCGGGAATCGAGGTGTTTCCCCGGCCCGTCTCCGCCCGCTAGCGTGACCCGTCATGCAGACAGCTCGGTCTACACGAAGGCCCCTCCTCATCACCGGCGCGGTGCTCCTGTCGTCCGTCCTCGTCAACGGGGCCCTCGTGGCCTGTGGCCAGGCAGGCGCCGACCACGGAGACGACTACGACGGTCCACCGATCAGCGGCGGGACGCTCCGGGCGGCCTTCGACACCGACATCAAGTGCGCGGACGGCCAACAGGTCGGCAACAACACGGCCCTGAACGTGTCCCGGCAGATCACGGACTCGTTGACCGACCAGGACCCCGAGACCGGGGAGATCGTCCCCTGGCTCGCCACCTCCTGGGACATCAACGACGACTCCACCGAATTCACCTTCCACCTCCGCGACGGGGTGACGTTCCAGGACGGCACCGCCTTCACCTCCGCCTCGGTCAAGGAGAACTTCAGGCAGATCGTGGACCTCGGCGCGAAGTCCTCCCTCGGGTCGACCTACCTCGCCGGACTCGAGGGGGTCGACACCCCGGACCCGCACACCGTCACCGTGCGCTTCGCACGACCGAACGCACAGTTCCTGCAGGCCAGCTCCACGATGACCCTGGGTTTCTACTCCCCGGCGACCTTCGGGAAGACACCGGAACAACGGTGCACCGGGGACCTGGTCGGCACCGGTCCCTTCTCCCTCACGGACTTCAACGCCTCCGCCAACGCCACCCTGGAACGCAACGACGACTACGACTGGCCGTCCTCCCTGGCCGACCACGCCGGGCCCGCCTACCTCGACGGGATCGAGTTCACCGTGGTGCCGGAGGCGGGGGTGCGAAACGGCAGCCTCGCCTCCGGGCAGATCGACGTGGACACCGCCGTACAACCCCAGGACGAGGAGCTGCTGGAGCAGTCCGGCTACCCTCTGGTCGAACGGCCCAACCCCGGGGTGAACTACTCCTTCTTCCCCAACTGGTCGACAGGACCGTTCCAGGACGTGCGTGTGCGGCAGGCGGTGAACAAGGCGATCAACCGTGAGGAACTCACCGCCGTGCTCTCCTCACGGCAGAACCCGGCGACCTCCGTGCTGGCGAGCACCACCCCGGGCTACACCGACCAGTCCGACCTGCTCACCTACGACCCCGAGGCCGCGTCGACGTTGCTCGACGAGGCCGGCTGGACGCGCGACGACGACACCTCGACACGCACCCGCGACGGCGAAGCCCTGGAGATCCCCGTGGGCTACTGGCAGACCGCGCCGTTCCTCGAGGTCGTGCAGCAGCAGCTCCGGGCCGTCGGCGTGGACCTGCAGCTGCGCAGGCAGACGATGAGCGAGAGCGCCGCCGACCAGGAGTCCGACACCAACGACATCGACTTCTACAACCTGACCAGGTCGGACCCGGACGTGCTGCGCACCGTCTTCGACGCGTCCGGCCGCAACGTCAACAACCGCGGACCAGGTCGCGCCGACGACCTGCTGGAGAGCAGCCTCACCACCCTGGACCCCCGGGAACGCGCCGACATCGTCGCCGACACCACCACCGAACTCGTCGAACAAGGCCACGTGATCCCCCTCACGGAGCTTTCCGGCATCTCCGCCACCGCCCCTGAGGTGCACGGATTCCGGTACGAGGGGTCCAGTCGGCTGCAGCTCCACGACACCTGGTTGAGCACCGCCGTCACCGAGGGGGACCCGACGTGAACGCCCGTGAGATCGTCCGCCGGACCATCCACGGCACCCTCGTGGTGTGGGCCGCGTACACCCTGACGTTCCTGCTGCTCTACGTCCTGCCGGGTGACCCGGTGACCACGATGCTCAGCGGAACCGGTCAGGTCGAGGCCACCCCGGAGCAGGTCGCCGAACTACGCGCGGCCTACGGGCTCGACGGGTCCCTGCCGTCGCAGTACCTGCGCTCGCTCGGCGGCGTGCTCACCGGCGACCTCGGGACGTCCTACCTCACCGGTGAGGCCGTGACCACGCAGCTGGCGCAGACGGTCCCCGGCACCGTCCTGCTCGCCCTCACGGCCCTGGTCATCGGGGTCGGCGTCGGGGTCCTCACCGCCGTCGGGGCGGTGTACACCCGGCGGCCCCGGGTGGCCGGGCTGCTCGCCGCCCTGCCAGTACTGGGGATCTCGCTGCCGACGTTCTGGGTGGGCCTGTTGCTGCTGCAGGTCTTCTCCTTCCGCCTGGGCTGGGTACCGGCCCTCGGCGGTGGCGGCGTCACCGGTGCCGTCCTGCCGGCACTGACCCTCGCGGTCCCGGTGGCCGCCACCGTGGCGCAGGTCCTGCTGCGCAGCCTGACCGCCACCTGGCGTTCACAGTTCATCGGCACCTTCCGCGCCGCCGGGTTCCCCCGGTGGCGGCTGACCGTCACACACGCCCTGCGGGCGTCCCTGGGCCCGGTGCTCTCCGTCGCCGGCGTGCTCACCGGGGAACTGCTCGGCGGCGCGGTCGTCGTGGAGACCGTGTTCACCCGCAACGGCGTCGGGCGCCTGCTCACCACCGCGGTGACCTCGCAGGACGTCCCGGTCGTGCTGGGCGTGGTGCTGTTCTCCTCGGCCGTCTTCGTGGCCGTGGTCGTCGCCGCCGACCTCCTGCGACCGCTGGTGGACGCCAGGACGGCCCAACCACGCACCGCAGGTGCCCGGGCACCCCGCCCGTCCGCCGTGACCACCGGAAAGGCAACCGCATGACCGCCCCCGCACACCTCCCCCGCGCCCGCCCGGCCACCGCGGTGGCTCCTGTGGTGGCCTCTGTGGCGGCTTCCGGGGTCGTCCTGGTGCTGATCGCCTGGGTCCTCGTGCCGGGCCTGTTCACCTCCGCCGACCCGTTGACCGGGCAGCCGCTCGACCGGCTGCAGGCGCCGGGGACCGAACACCCCTTCGGCACCGACCACCTGGGTCGTGACGTGTGGGGGCGGGTCGTCCACGGCGCACGCGGCTCGCTGGGCACCGCAGCCCTCGCCGTGGCGGTCGGCGCCGTCGCAGGAAGCCTGGTGGGGGCGGTCGCCGGATACGCCGGTGGTGCCGTCGACACCGTCCTGTCCCGCGGCACCGACGTCCTGCAGTCGGTCCCCGGGCTGCTGTTGTCGATCGCGGTGGTCGCCGGGCTCGGCTTCGGCCCCGGAAAGGTTGCCGTGGCCGTCGGTGTCGCGGCGCTGCCGACGTTCGCCCGCGTCGCCCGCGGCGAGGTGCTGCGGTGGCGGACGAGCGCCTTCGTCGAGGCCGCCCGCCTCAACGGTGTGGGGTCCGCCCGGATCCTCTCCCGGCACGTGGCACCGCACGCCCTGGGTCCCCTGGCGGGCCTGGCGATCCTCCAGTTCGGTTCCGCCCTGCTCGCCGTGGCGGCACTGAGCTTCCTCGGGCTGGGAGCACCACCACCGGCACCGGAGTGGGGGCTGCTCGTCGCCGACGGACGCAGCTACCTCTCCAGCGCCTGGTGGCTGACGACGCTCCCGGGGCTCGTCGTCGCGGCCGCCGTCCTCTCCGTCAACATCCTCGCCAACGCGGTGACACGCCGCGCGGCGTCCCCACCACAAGGAGGTCACCATGACCGTCGTACTACATCCCGAAGCACACCCCGAAGAGTCCGTCCGACCGGCGGAGACAAGCAAACAGAATCAGAACCGGCACGTCCCGCCTGAGACGGCCCGGCCACCGGCCCTCGACCTGGCGGGCCTGACCGCCACCTACCGCACCCGTGCCGGGTACTCCCCGGCCGTCGCGGACGTCGACCTGGCCGTCGGGGTGGGGGAGACGGTGGCCCTCATCGGCGAGTCCGGGTCCGGCAAGTCCACCACCGCGCGCGTTGCGGCGGGCCTGGCACAGGACGGCCCCGGCGGTCCCGACGGACTCGCCGTGACGATCTCACACCACCGCATCCTGGGTCGCGACGTCTCCACCGCAGGGCCGGCGGCGTGGAACAGGCTCCACCGTTCGCACGTCGGCTACGTCCCGCAGGACGCCGGCGAGGGGCTCAACCCCGTGCGCACGGTCGGCAGCCAACTCGCCGAGGCGTTCCGCCTGCACGGCGGGGGACGCAGGGACGCGGTCCGTCGGACCGCCGAAGCCCTGCGCGACGTCGGCCTGGACGCGGCGGTGCACGCGCGCCGCCACCCGCACCAGCTCTCCGGTGGACAACGCCAACGCGTACTCATCGCCCTGGCGCTGATCGGCGACCCGGCGCTCGTCGTCGCCGACGAACCCACCTCCGCCCTCGACGTCACCGTCCAGAAGAAGGTCCTCGACCTGCTGGAGGCCCGCGTACGGGATTCCGGCGCCGCCCTGCTGCTGATCACCCACGACCTGGGTGTGGCCCACGGCCGGGCGGACCGCGTCGTGGTCCTCAAGGACGGCCGCGTGGTCGAGGAGGGGGAGACGGCCACCGTGCTGAGCTCCCCGCGGCACGCCTACACCCGGGAGCTCGTCGCCGCCGTCCCCGAGGCCCGACCCGAGGCCCGCCCCGAGGCGCCGCTGCGACGTCCGGACGCCCCGGCGGTGATCAGGGCGAGTGGTCTTACCAGGGTGTTCGTCCCCGGAGCCGCCCCGGCGGTCGACGCCGTCGACCTCACGGTCCGTTCCGGCAGCACGCTGGGTATCGTCGGTGAATCCGGGTCGGGCAAGTCAACGACCGCGCGGATCCTGCTCGGGCTCGAGCCGTTCGACGGCGGCGCCGCGGAGGTGCTCGGCCGCAGGCTCGACGGCAGGGGGAGCCGGGGTCGGAAAGGCGGGGACGCCGTCGCCCTGTCGCGACGCGCACGGCTGATCCACCAGGACCCCACCGGGGCGCTCGACCCCAGGTTCACCGTCGGACGGTCCGTCGCCGAGCCCCTCGACGGATTCGGCATCGGCGACCGCGCCTGGCGTCGACGGCGGGTCGCGGAGCTGCTGGACCTCGTCGCCCTGCCACGGGACACCGTGGACCGGCGTCCGTCCGAACTGTCCGGTGGACAGCGCCAACGCGTCGCCCTCGCCCGCGGTCTGGCGGTCGACCCCGAACTCCTCGTCCTCGACGAACCGGTCTCCGCCCTCGACGTCTCCGTGCAGGCCCGCATCCTGGACCTGCTGGTGGACCTGCGCGACGAACTGGGGTTGACCTACCTGTTCATCAGCCACGACCTCGCCGTCGTCCGCTCCATCGCCGACGAGGTCGCCGTCATGGCGGCGGGTCGGGTGGTCGAGTACGGAACCACGGCGCAGGTCTTCGACGACCCGACCGACGAGGTCACCCGGGCGCTGCTCGCGGCGGCCCCCAGCATCCCCCGGAAGGAGCCCCACCATGTCTGACAGCACGAACACCACGAAACGCCAGGTTCACCTGGCCGCCCACTTCCCGGGCGTCAACAACCACTCCGTCTGGTCCGACCCCGAGTCCGGCTCCCACATCGACTTCGACAGTTTCGAGCACTTCGCCCGCAGCGCCGAACGCGGCCTCTTCGACTTCCTCTTCCTCGCCGAGGGACTCAGGCTGCGGGAGCACAAGGGCAGGATCTTCGACCAGGACGTGGTTGGACGCCCCGAGACCGCCACGGTGCTCGCCGGGCTCGCCGCGGTCACCGGGCACATCGGGTTGACCGGGACCTTCTCCTCCACCTTCAACGAGCCCTATGACCTGGCCCGCACACTGGCCACCCTGGACCGGGTGTCCGGGGGACGGGCGGCGTGGAACCTGGTGACCACCCACAACGCCTTCACCGGGGCGAACTTCCGGCGCGGCGGCTTCCTCGACGGCGCCGACCGCTACCGTCGGGCCGAGGACTTCCTCGCCCTGGCCAGGACGCTCTGGCACTCCCACGACCACGGCGCCGACGGCTCCTTCGCGCACACCTCGGAGTTCTTCGACGTCCGCGGGCACTTCCCGGTGCCCACGACGCCCCAGGTCAGCCCGGTCATCTTCCAGGCGGGCGACTCCCCTGAAGGGCGGGACTTCGCCGCACGCAACGCGGAGGTGATCTTCTCCCGACACTCCGAGGCAGAGGCGGGACGGGAGTTCCGGAAGGACATCGACCGGCGTCTCGCCGCCGTCGGACGCGATGCCGGGGACCTGAAGATCTACCCCGGGATCTCCGTCATCCTCGGTGACACCGCCGCCGAGGCGCAGGAGCTCCACGAGGACGTCCGGCGTCGCCAGGTCACCGGGCCCGGTGCGATCGCCTTCCTCGAACAGGTCTGGGGCACCGACCTCACCCACCTCGACCCGGACGGGCCCCTGCCGGAGCAGGACCCCGACACCGGCAACGCCGACATCACCCGCGGTCGGGTGCGCCACGACAAGGACCCCCGCGCGGTCGCCGACCGGTGGCGCGAGCTGGCACGGGAGCGCGACCTGTCGATCCGCGACCTCGTCACCGAGGTGTCCGGACGTGGCGGCACGCTGGTGGGGACGCCACACCAGGTCGCCGAGCAGTTCGACGAGCTGACCCAGGCACGAGCGGCGGACGGCTTCATCCTGGTTCCGCACCTCTCGCCGGGCGGGTTGGACGGGGTGGTGGACCGTGTGGTCCCTGAACTCCAGGACCGTGGCGTGTACCGGGAGTCCTACCCGGACACGTTCCCGGACAACACCCTGCGCGGCAACCTCGGCCTGCCCGCCTACGACCACCAGTACGCGGAGGTGCCGGCATGACCGTGGTGATCCGGGTGGCCCCGCAGGCCGCCCTCGACCTCCCGGCGCTGCGCGCGCTGGCGCTCGCGCTCGACGGTGCAGGCGGTGCAGACGGTGCAGGTCCCACCGACATCCTGCTGCTCGAGGACGACTTCTCCTCCGGGCAGAACGCGGTCACCGTCGCCGCCTGGCTGGCCGGGCAGACCACGGACCTGAGGATCGTGCCGGAGGTGCCGCTGACCCACACCGAACCCTTCCACGTCGCCACGTCCACCGCCACGCTCGACCACGTCAGCAGGGGACGCGCCGGCTGGTCGCCGACGGTGCAGACCGACACCACGTCCGCCGCGCTGGTGGGCCGGCGTCCCGCCTCGCCCGACGGTGTGTGGCGTGAGTTCGGGGACATCGTCTCCGCCGTGCGCAGATTGTGGACGTCCTGGGAACCGGACGCCGAGATCCGTGACGCGGCGACCGCGCGTTTCATCGACCGTGACAAGGTCCACTACGTCGACGTCGAGGTCACGGACTCGGTGGGGGAGGTGTTCACGGTGAAGGGCCCGTCGATCGTGCCCCGCCCGCCACAGGGCGAACTGCCCACGGTGGTGACGGTCGCCGAGCCGGCGTCGGTGACGGCGGCCGGGGAGGTGGCGGGGGAGGCGTCCGGCGTCCTGATCGTCGGTGACCGGTTCGTCACCGGCGACGGTGGCACCGGCGAGGTCCTGCGGCTCGCCGACACCGCCGACGTCCTCGCCGCGGCCTCCCGGTACTCCCGGGCAACACGGTGAGGGACCTCGGACCCCCGGTCGACTCCGTCGTACTGGTCGGAGCGGGGCCGCGCGCCACCGGGGTGCTGCAGGCCCTGGCCGGTGAACTCGACGGCTCCCGACGGCTGACCGTGCACGTCGTCGACCCGTACCCCTGCGGTGCCGGACGGATCTGGCGGGCGGACCAGCCCGGTCAACTCTGGATGAACAACACCGCCGACGAGATCACCGTGCACCCGGACGGGACCGGCCCCACGCTCGCCGACTGGTCCGGGTCGCCGGGGGCGTTCCTGCCGCGCCGGGAGGTGGCGTCCTACCTGCGCGACGCCTTCGCCCGTGCGGTCGACGCGTTGCCGGAGTGCGTCACCGTGTGCACCTGGCGCACGCGTGCGGTGCAGGTGTCGGTACCCGGTCCCGGCGCGGGCCGGCAGGTCACCCTGCAGGACGGGACGGTGCTGCGCGCCGACGTCGTCGTCCTGGCCCAGGGGCATCTGGACGTCCGGTCCGGTGCGGTTCCCGGTCAAGGCCACACACCGCAGGGCCACACACCGCAGGGCTACACACCGCCGGGCTACACCGCCGACCAGGACCTCACCGGGGTTCCGGCGGGTGCGGACGTCCTGGTGCGTGGTTTCGGTCTGGCGTTCATCGACCTGATGATGCTGCTCAGTGAAGGGCGCAGTGGCCGGTTCGACCGTCGCGACGGCGGCCCGGTGCCCACCTACCGGCCCTCCGGGGAGGAGCCGGTGCTGTGGGTCGGGTCCCGCCGTGGTGTGCCGTACCGGTCGAAGATCGCCGGGGGTGTGACGCCGCGCAGTCCCCGCTACCTCACCACCGACGCGGTGGCACGCCTGCCACGGACGCCGGACGGTGCGCTCGCCGACGGTGCGGTGCGCACGCTGCTGTCTGCGGAGGTCACCGCCGCCCACTACACGGCACTGGCCGACCTGGGCGACCGCGGCAGGTGTGCGGTGGATGCCGGAGGCGTCCACGAACTCACCGACGCCTGGGCAGCGGGCACTGCCGGTGTCACGGCACGAACGGTCTCCGCGTCACTCGGGCACGCCGTCCCCGACCCGGCCGACCGGCTACGGCCCGACCGGTTGGACCGCCCGCTCGCCGGACGCGTGTTCGCCGACCGGGAGGCCCTCGAGGATGCGGTGGTCGGCAACACCCTGACCAACCTTCACCGCGCCACGGGGGGACGCCACCCGCAGGACGCCGCGCTGTACGCCACGCTGGTGGGGGTGCTCCCGGTGCTGCGGGGGCTACTGCGCGCCGCAGACGGGGCACGTCTTTCCGCGCAGGACGAGGCGTTCGTCCGGCAGGTCTGCGCCTCGTTCTCCTACGTGTGCTCCGGGCCGCCGCCGGAGCGGCTCGGCAACCTCCTGGCCCTGCACCGCGCCGGTCTCGTGCGTTTCCTCGGCGCCGACGCCCGGGTGGTGGAGCTGCCCGGGCACCGCGGTGGAGGTTTCCGTGCCACCAGTCCGTCGCTCCCCGGTGAGGCGGTGGAGGCCACCCGTCTCCTCGACGCACGCCTGGCGGACGTCACGGCCTCGCAGGTGTCGGACGGACTCCTGCGTGGGCTCCTGGCGTCCGGCGAGGTGGCCACGGGCCACGGGGACACCGGCGAGGCCGGTGCGGAGGTGTTCCTCGTCGACGCGGAGGGTCGGGCGGTCGGACGGGACGGGCAGGTGCGGGACGACCTCTTCCTCGTCGGTCCGGCGACGTCCTCCCCGGTGCGGGAGGGTTTCGCCAGGCCCGGCACGGACGCCCGGGTCTTCGCCGCGAACAGGTCGGTGGCGCGGTCTGTGGCCAGGTCGCTGGAGGGGACCCGTCTGCTCAACAATGTGATCTAGATCATAGTGAGAACTCTAGGTTGAGTGGAACAGACTCAAGGTTTCCGACGTTGGAACTACCGTAAGCGAAAGTTGACACGAACGCGCTAAAGTAGACACCGGCACGCACACGCAGAGAAGGAGACTGACGATGAGCGGATTCACCCCCACCACCCGAACCCAGGAGGCCATGCAGGCTGCACTGCAGTCGGCCAGCGCCAACGGTAACCCGGACATCCGTCCGGCGCACCTCCTCGTGGCGATCCTCGACCAGGAGGACTCCATCGCCCGCCCCGTCCTGCAGGCCGCCGGCGTCGACGCCGACGACGTCCTGCGCGACGCCCGCGACCTCGTCGCCGGCTACCCGCAGGCGTCCGGCTCCGGGATGGCCAACCCCAACTTCAACCGGGACGCCCTCAACTCCCTGACCGCCGCACAGGAACTCGCCGAGGAACTCGGCGACACCTACGTCTCCACCGAGGTGCTGCTCGCCGGCATCGCCAAGGGCGATTCCGAGGCGGCCAAGGCCCTGCACGACCGCGGCGGCACGTTCGACGCCATCCGTGGCGCCTTCGAGTCCGTCCGCGGCAACCGCAAGGTCACCACCGAGGAGCCCGAAGGCCAGTTCCAGGCGCTGGAGAAGTACTCCACCGACCTGACCGCCCGTGCCCGCGAAGGCAAGATCGACCCGGTCATCGGACGTGACCAGGAGATCCGCCGTGTCGTCCAGGTGCTGTCGCGGCGTACGAAGAACAACCCCGTGCTCATCGGCGAACCCGGTGTGGGCAAGACCGCCATCGTCGAGGGCCTCGCCCGGCGCATTGTCGCCGGCGACGTGCCCGAGTCCCTGCGCGGAAAGAAGCTGATCAGCCTCGACCTGGGCTCCATGGTCGCCGGCGCGAAGTACCGCGGCGAGTTCGAGGAACGCCTCAAGGCCGTCCTCGACGAGATCAAGGAGGCCGACGGCGAGGTCGTCACCTTCATCGACGAGCTGCACACCATCGTCGGCGCCGGTGCCACCGGCGAGTCCGCGATGGACGCCGGCAACATGATCAAGCCGCTGCTCGCCCGCGGTGAACTGCGCCTCGTCGGCGCCACCACCCTCGACGAGTACCGCAAGTACATCGAGAAGGACGCCGCCCTGGAGCGTCGTTTCCAGCAGGTCTACGTCGGTGAGCCGACCGTGGAGGACACCGTCGGCATCCTGCGTGGGCTCAAGGAGCGCTACGAGGTCCACCACGGCGTACGGATCCAGGACTCCGCGCTGGTCAGTGCCGCGTCCCTGTCGGACCGCTACATCACCAGCCGGTTCCTGCCGGACAAGGCCATCGACCTGGTCGACGAGGCCGCGTCGCGTCTGCGCATGGAGATCGACTCGCGCCCCGAGGAGATCGACGACGCCGAGCGCATCGTCCGACGCCTCGAGATCGAGGAGATGGCCCTGAGCCAGGAGACCGACGACGCCTCCAAGGACCGCCTGGTCAAGCTGCGTGCCGAACTCGAGGACGAGCGCGAGAAGCTCAACGGGCTCATGGCCCGCTGGGAGAACGAGCGTGGCTCCATCGACCGGCTGCGCGAGCTGAAGGAGGAACTCGACGGCCTGCGCACCGAGTCCGAGATCGCCGAGCGCGACGGTGACTACGCCCGCGTCGCCGAGCTGCGCTACGGCCGCATCCCGGAGCTCGAGAAGCAGGTCGGCGAGGCGGAGTACGAGGCCGCCCAGGCCGAGGAGCAGCGCATGCTCACCGAGGAGGTCACCCCGGACACCATCGCCGAGGTCGTCTCCGCGTGGACCGGTGTGCCCGCCGGCAAGATGCTGGAGGGCGAGACCGAGAAGCTGCTGGCCATGGAGAAGGTCATCGGTGGACGTGTCGTCGGGCAGGACGAGGCGGTCACCGCCGTCTCCGACGCGGTGCGTCGCTCCCGCGCCGGCGTCGCCGACCCGGACCGTCCGACCGGCTCCTTCCTGTTCCTCGGGCCGACCGGTGTCGGCAAGACGGAGCTGGCGAAGTCGCTGGCGGAGTTCCTCTTCGACGACGAGCACGCCATGGTGCGCATCGACATGTCGGAGTACGGCGAGAAGCACTCCGTCGCCCGTCTCGTCGGCGCGCCCCCCGGATACGTCGGCTACGACGCCGGTGGCCAGCTGACCGAGGCCGTACGGCGCCGCCCCTACACGGTGGTGCTGTTCGACGAGGTCGAGAAGGCACACCCGGACGTCTTCGACGTGCTGCTGCAGGTCCTCGACGAAGGACGCCTGACCGACGGGCAGGGCAGGACGGTGGACTTCCGCAACACCATCCTCATCCTGACCTCCAACCTGGGCGCCGGTGGCAGTGACGAGCAGGTGATGAACGCGGTGAAGGCGGCGTTCAAGCCGGAGTTCATCAACCGGCTCGACGACGTGGTCATCTTCGATGCCCTGTCGCAGGAGCAGCTGACCTCCATCGTGGACATCCAGGTCGCCCAGCTCGCCGAGCGGCTCGCCGCCCGACGGTTCGACCTGCAGGTCACCGAGGACGCCAAGGCATGGCTCGCCGAGCGCGGCTACGAACCGGCCTACGGTGCCCGGCCGCTGCGCCGCCTGATCCAGAAGGCGATCGGCGACGCGTTGGCGAAGAAGCTGCTCGCCGGCGAGGTCCGCGACGGCGACACCGTGAAGGTGGACCTGCCGCGCGACGCCTCCGGGGTCGCCGACCCGACCACCGACGCGCTCACCATCGAGTCGGTCGCGCACGAGGCGTAGTCCGACCCGGACGAACCGACGGTTTCTGTCTGGTCTGACTGACGAAGTCTCCACTTCGCCGGTCATTCCGGACAGGAACCGTCGTTGGCGTTAGGGGGCAGGGGGGGGGCAGGGAGCAGGCTCAGCGCACCGGCGGGTCGAAGAAGGTCGCCGGGTCGATGTCCTCCAGCGCGATCCAGTCGGCGTCTGAACCGGCACCCGCCCCGCCACCGTTGCCGACACCGTCGGGGCAGCGCAGTTCCAGTGCCGTGACCGGACGTTCGTCGATGGTCGACACCAGGGTGTACAACGTCGCCAGAATGTGCGCGCACGGCCTCGACCGGGCACGGCACGTGCAGGTCGCCGTCTCGTCCGGTGCAGCGGGGACGACCGGGACGCCGGCATCGCCGAAGCGGCCGATCAGGTCGTCCGGCAGGTCGCCGCTGGGGTCCGGACGCAGGCCGGCCAGGACGTTCCCCGCAGCGTCCTGCTCGGCGGCGCTCCAGCCGCAGGGGGCGAGCGTCACGGTGTGGGTGGAGGACCCGTCGCGCACCGCCGCAGTCACAGCAGGCGACCCATCCGCCGCATCCGCGCCCGGCAGGACCAGGTCCACCTTGTGGTTGCGGGAGAGGCTGCGGGCCTTGGGCAGCTGGGCGCGCGGTGTCCCGTCGGTGCGTTCCACGGTGCGTAGCCAGGCGCGTCCCCACAGCGTCGCCCCGAACTCGGCCCCGGCCATCAGTACTCCTCCTTCAGGTCGACCACGTCGCGCAGTTCCTCGTCGGACATGCTGGTCAGCTCGGCGCTGTCGTCGCCGGTCACGGCGTCGGCCAGGCCCTTCTTCGCCCGGTGCATCTTCTCGATGTGCTCCTCGAACGTCCCGCCGACGACCATGGTGTGCACGCTCAGCCGGTACTTCTGGCCGATGCGGTGGGCCCGCGCGGTGGCCTGTTCCTCCACCGCCGGGTTCCACCACCGGTCGTAGTGGATGACGTGTGAGGCGCGGGTCAGGTTCAGGCCGAATCCGGCGGCGCGCAGGCTGAGGATGAGCACGGGCGGCGCGTCGTCGTCCTCCTGGAAGCGTCGGACCATCTCGTCGCGGTCGGCGGCGGACAGCCCGCCGTGGAGGAAGGGCAGGGCAGCGCAGCCGAGGTGGTCGGCGAGCCCGTCGGACAGCAGTTCGCCCATCGCCCGGTACTGGGTGAACACCAGGGCCCGCTCGCCGCCGGCGGTGATCTCGGCGAGCATCTCGGCGACCCGGTCGAACTTGCCCGACCGTCCCGGCGCAGGCGTGCCCTGGGCGTGGAGGTACTGGTCGGGGTGGTTGCAGATCTGCTTCAGGGAGGTCAGCAGCGCGAGGATCTGCCCGCTACGTCCTGCGCCGTGGTGGAAGCCGGTGCTGAAGGCGGCGGTGACCGCGTCGCGGTAGAGGCCGCGCTGCGCGGCGGTGAGGCCGCAGTACACGGTGGTGTCGAGGCGCGGCGGGAGTTCGAGCGCGACGCCGTCCTTCGTCCGACGCAGCATGTGCGGTGCGATCGTCGTGGAGAGCCGCGCCGCCGCCGTGCGCGACTGCCGCTGCCGGATCGGGGTGGCGAAGCGGGTGCGGAAGCGTGCGCGCGTGCCCAGGAGCTGCGGTACCGCGACGGAGAACAGCGACCACAGTTCGTCGAGGTCGTTCTCCACCGGCGTGCCGGTCATCAGTACGCGCGCCTCGGCGTCCAACGCCACTGCGGCGCGCGTGACCTGTGAGGACGGGTTCTTGAGCTGCTGGGCCTCGTCGAACACGGCGACGCCCCACGTCCGGGCGCGCAGCGCGGAGTCGGAGCGCACCAGCGGGTAGCTGGTGAGCACCACGGTCCCGGCGGCGATGTCGTCGGGCAGCTCGCGGGTGCTGCCGTGGTAGCGCAGCACCGGCAGCTGTGGCGCGAAGCGGTGCAGTTCGCGTGCCCAGTTGCCCAGCAGCGAGGTCGGGCAGACGACCAGGTGGGCGTGCGCGGGGCGGGACGTCGCGAGCAGCGCGATGACCTGCAGCGTCTTGCCGAGACCCATGTCGTCGGCGAGCAGCGCGCCGCCGTCGTCGCGCACCCGGGCGCGCAGCCAGGCCACGCCCTGCGCCTGGTAGGGGCGCAGGTCGGCGACGACCTGCCCGTCGAGGCGTCCTGCGGTGTCCAGGTCGTCGCGGAACCGGGCGAGGTGGGCGGCGGCGGACGGGATCGCCGCGGCGTCCTCGTCCGGGACCGCGTGCCCGGCGGGTGGCAGGACGCCCGCGACCTCGGCGAGTGCGGCGTCCGTGCCGCGTCCCGCACGGGGACGCAGGACGTTGCGGGACGCCGTGCGCCACGCCCGCGCCGAGGCGTCCAGGTGGCGCACGCGCGTGAGCGTGGACAGGCACCGCGCGGTGGTGAGCAGGTCGGTGACGCACACCTCCACGTCCTCCACCTGCAGACTCTCGCCGTCCGGCACGACGAGACGCGCGGTCGTCGCACGCCCGGTGGGAAGCCCTGCGGCGTCCATCGTGGCGGGAAGGTCGTCGACGCCCCACCAGGCGAAGCCGTGTTCTGCGGGGAGGTACGTGGCCTGGAGGCGGGAGACGGGACGTGGCAGGACGATCATCCTTCGTGCAGGCGGGGGCGGGTGCCGGGCAAGGCTACGGGACGCGCCGCACGCCGCGCATATGGCGACGCGGCTGGGTACAACACTTTCGGGGGTGCGGGGTGCCTGCCGTCGACGACTGGGGAGTCGGGGGAGGACAATCAGGCGTGGGGGGCGTCGTGTAAACGGTCCGACATCAGCAGGAGGTCGAACGGGCCGGCCCAGGACTGAGGGAACACGGTGATGCCGTCGACGAGCGGTGTCGGCCCGGCGCCGGCCGCTGTCGGGTCAGTAGCTGCAGCCGCAGCCGCCTCCGCCAGCGGAGCGTAGGGGCCCAGCGGGTAGCGGGCGCGTGGGTCGCCCGGGGTCCACAGTGCGCCGGCGACCCGGTAGACGCCGAGACCGCCGCCGACCAGGTGGGAGCCGAGGGAGCCGTCGAGCGTGGGGTCGAGGTGCTCGGTCTGCTCGAACAGCAGGATGCGTTCTCCCGGGTGTCCGTCGGCGAGACGGCGCAGGTTGTCGTACTGCACGCGGTCGCGCGCGGCGAGGTCGCGGTGGTCCCCGTCGAAGGAGTCGAGCCCGGTGAAGACGACACGGCGTGAGGACGCGACGCCGGCGTTGTAGGTGCGTAACCACCGCAGCAGCGCGGCGTTGTGCGCCAGCGGCGTGCGGTACCAGGACCACATCGCGGTGACCAGCGCGTCCGGCGGAGCGTCCGGCGGTGCGTCCGGCCCGTCGCCGGCGAGGTAGCGGTCCACGTCGCGGGCCCGTTCGGCGTTGGTCTCCGCGGCGATGAGGCGGAACGCCCCGGAGGTCACGCCGTGCACGATCACCGCGTTGCGGGCGGCGAGGTACTCGGCGCAGTTGTGCAGGCCCTCGGCCCAGCCGATGACGCGGGCGTCGGCGACGAGTGCGTCGACGGCGGCCACGCCGGCCGGGTGAGCGACGGGCAGCAGGTCGCCGTCCGTCACAGCGTCCGTCACAGGGTCCGTCACAGGGGGGAGTCGCCCTGCGCGGCGGACTGCAGCAGCGGCAGGTAGTTGTCCAGCATCCACGGCAGGCTCAGCACCGAGATCGCGCTGGTGGCGTACACCATCGGCGGGTCGACGAGGGGCACGTAGCCGCCGCGTTCGACGGCGGGGATGCGGGCGAAGCCGGCGTCGGACTCCAGCTCCTCCTGGATGTCCTCGCTGAGGTACCAGGAGACCAGGACGTCGGAGTCGATGGAGGACCAGTTCTCCTTGCTCACCGGCACGGAGAAGGACTCCCCGGAGGTCGGCACGCTCGGGGCGATGCTGAAACCGAGCTGCTCGAGCAGCGTCACCCGGGAGTCGGTGGCGAGGTAGGTGTTCAGGCCGTCGGCGCTGGTCCCGGAGGCGAAGGCGATGGTCTTCCCGTCGAACTCGGGGTGCTCGTCCTTGGCGTCGGCGATGAGCTGGTTGGTGTCCTCGACGAGCTGCTCGGCCTCGTCGCCGCGTCCCAGGGCCTGGCCCACGGTGGTGGTCTGGTCCTCCCAGCTGGTCTGCCACGCCTCACCGGGGTAGGCCACGGTGGGGGCGATGTCGCTGAGGCGTGAGTACTGCTCGTCGGTGACGCCGGAGTTCACGGCGAGGATCACGTCCGGCTCGAGGTTGAGGATGTCCTCGAAGGGCAGGTCGTCGGACGACGCGTCGAGCAGTTCCGGCTCGGCGCCGTCTGTGTCGTCGCTGCCGTCGAGCGCCTCCCGGTCCCAGGGCAGCACGCCGGTGTCGTCACCGGTGTCGCCGCTCATGTCCTGCATGCCGACGGGGGTCACGCCGAGGGCGAGGGCCACGTCCTGGCTGCCCCACCCGATGGTGACGACACGCTCGGGCTCCTCCTCGATGGTGGCGGCGCCGAGGGCGGAGTCGATGGTGACGGGGAAGGCGTCGGCGTTCGCGGAACTCGAGGATCCTGAAGAGCCAGAGTCGTCTGAATCATCGGAGCAGGCGACGAGCGAGACGGCGACCGCCGTGGCGCAGAGGGCCGCGGAGACGCGGCGCAGGGGGACGAATCTGACGGTCATGGTGATCCTCATTGTTCGGGACGGTGAATAGTCAAGAGGATAGCCTACACTTCACCGCGGACATGACATCTGTCACGTCGATCCCGTGACATCCGCGCACCAGCTCATGACAAACCCCTCTACCTGCACCGACCCCGTCCCGGCAGGATCAGGGGTATGAGTACAGCACCCGTCATCAGCGTCACCGACCTGACCCGCACCTACCAGGCGAAGAAGTCCAAGGACGCCTACACCGCCGTCAAGGGGATCTCCTTCGACGTGGACAAGGGCGAGGTCTACGGCCTGCTCGGCACCAACGGTGCGGGCAAGACCTCCACCCTCGAGATCGTCGAGGGCCTCGCCGCCCCGTCACAGGGCACCGTGCGCGTCCTGGGCATGGACCCGGTCGCCGACCGCGCGCGGATCCGTCCGGAACTCGGCATCATGCTGCAGTCCGGCGGGCTGCCCAAGGAGCTCACCGTCGCCGAGACGATGCGCATGTGGGCGGGCACGTGCTCCACCCCGTTGCCGGTCGACGACGTGCTCGGCGAGGTGGACCTGAACCACCGCACCGACGTGCGCGTCGGTTCGCTGTCCGGTGGCGAGCAGCGTCGCCTCGACCTCGCCTGCGCACTGCTCAACGACCCGGGCATCGTGATCCTCGACGAGCCGACCACGGGCCTGGACCCGGAGTCGCGCGCCCGCACCTGGGAGTTGCTCGCGGCGTTGAAGGACCGCGGCGTGACGATGATCCTGACCACCCACTACCTGGAGGAGGCGGAGCATCTGGCCGACCGGATCGCCATCATGGACGCCGGCGTGATCGCCGTCGAGGGCCGGCTGGACGACCTCGCCGCCACCGAGGGCGCCGAGATCAGCTTCACCCTGCCGGACGCCGGCGCCGCCGGCGGGAACCGCGCAGGACGCCCGCAGGACGTCTTCCCGTCCTTCCCCGGCGCGCAGGTCACCCGTGACGGGGTGCGGCTGCGTATCGAGACCTCCCGGCTGCAGGAGGACACCCACCGCCTGCTCGACTGGGCCGCCGCCAACGACGTCACCCTCGGTCACTTCTCCGCCCGCCCCGCCAGCCTCGAGCGCGTCTTCGCCAAGATCGCCGGACGCGACAGCACCGTCTGAAAGGACCCGTCATGACCACCACCGCACGTGAAACCACCCGTACAGAAGTCCACTCCACCGGCACCGCCGGAACCTCCCTCCGGCGCTTCGTCGCCCTGGCCCGCGCGGAGACCCTCCAGTTCCGCCGCAACAAGACCCTGCTCGTCAACGCCACGCTCATCCCCATCGGCTTCGGCCTGGCGATGTTCTTCATCCTCTCCGGCGACGACGAGCAGTCCAAGGTCGAGGCCGCGGCAACGGCGCTGGAGTACTTCCTGCTCTTCGCGCTGATGTTCGTGCAGTTCTACACCGTGCTGTCCATGGTGACCACGCGCCGGGACGAGGGCGTGCTCAAACGCCTGCGCACCGGTGAGGCGCGCGACGCCGAGATCCTCGGTGCGTCCTCCTTCCCCGGGGCGGTGCTGACCATCGTGTTCACGGTGCTGATGTCGGTGCTGCTCATGGTCTTCGGCGCGCCGGGACCGGTGAATGTGCTGCCGCTCATCGTCGCTGTGCTGCTCGGCCTGGCGGTCACCAGTGGTCTGGCCCTGGTGACCAGCGGGTTCACGAAGAACCCGGAGGCCGCGCAGATCACCTCGATGCCGGTGATGCTGCTGATGTTCGCCACGATGGGCAACTTCCGTCAGCTCTACCCGGAGGGTGTGGACGAGGTCCTCGCCCGCACCCCGTTCGCCCTGATCTTCGACCTGGCCCAGTACGGCTGGGCGGGCAGCACCACCGTGGGCCGGATGGACGGCGTCGCCGCGTTGGGTGCCGGGGAGGTCCTCGCCGAGACGTGGCCGATGATGCTGATCCTGCTGGCGTGGGCGGCGGTGTGCGTGTGGGCCGGTGCCCGTTACGTCCGCTGGGACGTCCGGCGCTGACGTCCGGCACCACTGCTTAAATGGGGACCATGAACCCGACCGTGCTGGAGTCCGTCACCCGCCCACGCAGGACGTGGCGCGGGCTCGGCGGCGGCGCGAAGCTCGCCGTGTACACGCGCCTGTCCATGCAGTTGATGGTCGCCATGTTCGGCGTCCTCGCCGTCGTTCTCCCGCTGGCCGTCGCCGGCCAGGGGCCCACGCTCAGCCTGTGGCAGCAGGCCCTGGTGGCCGGGTCGGGGCTGGTGCTGACCGTCGCGGCCCTGCTGGTCGTGGAGCGGCGCCCGGAGTTCAACACCCGTCCGCGGCGTCCCACCGGACGGCTCGTGGCCGCGACGGGCGCGGCCACCGCGGTCGTCTGGACGCTCGGCGTCCTGCTGTACGTGGCGGGTTCGTCCACCACGGCGGTGACGGGGCTGTGCCTGGTGTTCATCGCCATCATCGTCGCCCCGACGGCGGTGCTGCCGTGGCTGCCGTGGCGCTGGACGCTCACCCTGGTGCTCTCGGCGGCGACGTCGGTGCTCATGTGGGACGAGCTGGAGTGGCTGCCGTTGTTCTTCGGGACGTTCCTGATGACCACCGTGGTGGCCTCGGCGTGGACGGTCAACATCGCCAAGCAGCTCGACCGCGCCCGCCTGACGGACGCCGCCCTGCAGGTCAGCGAGGAACGGCTGCGGTTCTCCCAGGAGCTGCACGACACCCTCGGTCAGCGTCTGGCGGCGATGTCGTTGAAGGCGGAGCTGGCGCGTGCGCTGGTCGCGCGCGGCGACGAGCGTGCCGACGGTGAACTCGCGCAGCTCCAGGAGCTGGCGCGGACCTCCGTCACCGAGATGCACGAGGTGGTGGACGGCTACCGGGCGGTCAACCTGTCCACGGAGGTCGACGGCGCGCGGCAGCTGCTGCACAGCGCCGGCGTCCACCTGGACGTCGACGGCGACCCCACGACGCTGTCCGAGCCGATGCGCGAGCTGGCGGCGTGGCTGGTGCGCGAGGGGACGACGAACGTGGTGCGTCACTCCTCGGCCACGCGCGTGCGGCTCGACTTCACGCCCGGGTCGGCCGAGGCGGTGACGATGAGCAACGACGGCGTGACCCGCGGCATCGAACGGCTGTCGGGCCTGGCGGGGATCCGGCGTCGCGCCGAGCCGATCGGCGCGGAACTCGTCGCCGAGCGCGACGGTAACGTCTTCCGCGTGACCCTTCGCCTGCCCGGTGAGTAGAGAAAAAGGAGCAACCATGAGTGCAGAACCCGTCCGGGTGGTCGTCGTCGACGACGAGTCCCTCGTCGCCAGCTCACTGTCGACCCTGCTGTCGCTGGAGGACGACCTCGACGTCGTCGCCACCCTCGGCTCCGGCGAGGAACTGCTCGACTGGTGCCGGACGCACCACGCGCCGGACGTCGCCGTCACCGACCTGCAGATGGGCGGCATCGACGGGGTGGAGACCGCCGCCAGCCTCCCCGAGGGCGTCGCCGTGCTGATCGTCACCAGCCACGGGCGTCCCCGCCAGCTCAAGCGGGCGCTGGCCGCCGGCGTCGCCGGTTTCGTGCCCAAGACGTCCTCCGCCGCGGAGTTCGCCACCGCGGTGCGCACCGTGCACGCCGGACGCCGCTGCCTCGACCCGGAGCTCGCCGCCCAGGCGATCGGCGCCGGCGAGTCGCCGCTGACCGAGCGCGAGACCGAACTGCTGGAGGTCGCCGGGCAGGGCGGCTCCGTCGAGCAGATCGCCGAGACCGTGCACCTGGCGGCGGGCACCACCCGCAACTACCTGTCCTCGGCGATGTCGAAGACGGGGGCGGCCACGCGTTTCGAGGCCTGGCGCATCGCCCGCGACCGTGGCTGGTTGTAGGGGGCCGGTTGTGAGCTTCGCTATGCGGGGCGGCGGCGGCACGCTTTCCCTCGTAAACTGGTCCGCATGACCCTGAGCCAGCCCGACACCCCCGCGACAACGACCGCCGAACCCTTCATCTCCGCCACCGACCTCTTCGAGGGCAGCAGCCGTGGCGAGCGGATGATCGTCCTCGACTCCGACTGGGAGTGGGGCGAGCACGCCGCCTGGAACCTGTACGTGACCAGGCACATCCCCGGTTCCTTCTTCTGCGACCCCGGCACCATGCTGTCCGGCTCGCCGTCGGCGACCGCCGGGCGTAACCCGCTGCCCAGCCGGGCCGTCCTGCAGCACTTCGTCGACGACTGGGGCATCCAGCCCGGCGTCCCGGTGCGTATCTACGACCGCGGCGGGCTGATCTACGCCGCCCGCGCGTGGTGGATCCTGCGGTGGGCGGGCGTCACCGACGTGCGCGTCCTCGACGGCGGGACGCCGGCCTGGCTGGCGGCCGGCGGCGACATCGCCGCCGGTATCGGCTGCCTGCGTGGACGCGGGACGTTCGAGGTCCTCGCCGGTGGCGCGCCGAGCATGCCGACGACGTCGCTGGACGAGGTGAAGGAGATCTCCGCCGCGGCGTCCACCGGGGCGGCGGCACCGCTGCTCATCGACACCCGTCCGGCGGACCGCTTCGAGGGACGCCGCGAGCGGCTGGACCGTCGCGCCGGCCACATCCCCGGCGCGATCGGCGTCCCGGTCGCCGAGCTGCTCGACGACGGCCGCGTCCCGTCCCCCGAGGTCGTGCGTGGGCGTCTCGCCGAACACGGCATCACCGGCGACGACGTCGCCGCCGAGACCGTGGTCTACTCCGGGTCGGGCGTGAGCTCGGCCCTGTTCATCGCGCTGATGGAGCACGCCGGGCTGCCGGTGGCGCGCCACTACGTGGGTGGATGGTCGCAGTGGTCCTCCGACCGTTCGCGTCCGGTGGCGTTGGGGTAGTCTCAGGAAAGGAAGAACTTTTCTGGACGAAATAACGCGGTTATGCCCCGACGCGTGTGCCTCACGTTCTATCCTTTGGCCACCGACGCTCATCACCGCAACGGACCGGGAGGCAACATGGAGGACGCAGGGAAGTCAGTGACCGGGTCCGTCTCGGGGTCCGTCTCGGGATCTGTCGCCGGGGCGGGGACCGGCACGCTCGACGTGGTGACCCCCATGCCCGGCACCGTCGCGCCACTGTCGGCCGTGCCGGACCCGCTGTTCGCCGCGGGCACGGTCGGGCCCGGCATGGCGGTGGTCCCGGACCCCGGGGTGGAGTACGTGACCGTGTGCTCGCCGGTGGCCGGCGTGCTCACCCGGCTGATGCCGCACCTCTTCCTCGTCACCACCGACGGCGGGCTGCCGGTCCTCGTGCACATCGGGATCGACACCGCGCAGCTCGACGGGCAGGGCTACTCCACCCACGTCGAACAGGGCACGCGCGTGCAGGTCGGCCAGCGGGTCACCACCTACGCACCCTTGTCCATCGGGCGGCTCGGCTTCGACCCGATCGTGGCGGTGGTGATGATGCAGCAGGACGGTGGCGTCGAGGAGGGGCTCATGCCCGGCGAACCGTCCGAGCCAGGGGACGTGTTGTTCCGGTTCTGAAGGTTTACCCCTATGCTGGGGGGATGCTCCGCCGTTTCACCACCGTGTCGTGTGTCCTCCTGATGCTCCTGGGAGTCACCCGTCTCGGCGACAGGGTGGACCCGCAGTGGGGGGAACTGCTCTTCTACGGCTACTTCGGGGTGCTGTTCCTGCTGATGCTCGGCGGTATCGTGTTCACCGAGCGCGGCTACTTCGGCCCGGCGCGGCACCCCGTCAACCGCGTGTTCGTGGGGCTGAGTTGGGCGGGCACGATCGGCGCACTGGTGCTGATGCTCGAACTGGTGCTGGGCAACGCCATGTTGCTGTGGGTCAACGTGATCGCCAGCGCGAGCATGTTCACCGGCATCGTCGGCGCCGCGGTGGTGGCGCTGTCCGCCAGGCCGTGGCGCGACCTGTTCTACTCGCGCAGGCCGTGATGTCGGCCTGAGCTCGGCCTTGAGTTCGCCTTGAGCTCGCCTACAGCCCGTGTTTGGCGGCGATGATCCCGCCCATCGTGTCGCGCGGCAGCAGCCGGGCGGCGGGGAAGGCGAACCGTGCGCTCGACCCGGTGGCGTAGAGCGGGCGGGGCCGGGCGTCCGAGACCGCCCTGAGGATCTCACCTGCCACCGGTTCGGCGGTGATGCCGTCGGCCTCGTTGTTGTTGAGGTGGGTCAGCATCGTGGCGAACTCCTCGGCGTAGGGGCCGTGGTCGTCGACGTAGATGGTGCGACGCTCGGAGAGCCCGGTGTTGATCGCACCGGGTTCCATCACGCTGACCCCGATGCCGAAGCGGGCGACCTCGCGGCGTGCGGAGAAGGCGAAGGCCTTGATGGCCGCCTTCGAGGCGCCGTAGCTGCCGCGGTAGGCCAGCGGGAAGCTGCCGAGCATGGAGCCGACGAACACGATGCGTCCGCGTCGGGCGGCTCGCATCTGCGGCAGCAGGGCCTGGGTGAGTTCGACGTGCCCGATCACGTTGACCTGGAAGAGCCTCTCCAGGGCGTCGCGGGGGAGCTCCTCGAGCGGGCCGTTCTGGCTCTCCCCGGCATTGTTGACCAGCACGGTGACCGGGCCGGCGCCGATCTTCGCCAGCTCGTCCGGCACACCGGCGATGGAGGTGGGGTCGCCGAGGTCCAGGGGGATGAGTTCCACACCGTCCGGCGTGTTCGCCCGGGCGGCCTCCGAGCCGGGGTCGCGGGAGGTGCCGATGACCCGGAACTGCCGTTTCACCAGTTCTTTCGCCGTCGCGGCACCGATGCCTGAGGTGGCTCCGGTGACCAGGGCCGTGTCACCCTGACGTGGCACGGGCAGCTTCGGGGCGCGGAAGCGGGCGAGGACACCGGGCGCGGACGTTTTCTTCATGCAACCAGTGATACCCCTTCGGCGGTGCGTCCGTCAGGATATGCCGATGACGCAGTTCCCTGGCGTGCTCGTGGTGCCGGACGCCGAGACCTCGATGCGGTCCAGGTCGCCGTTGAAGATCTCGGCTCCCGTCGAGTATGTCGTCGCGGTGACCTCGAGTTCGAAGGTCGTGTCGGTGGTGGTGCCGTCATTCTCGACGTAGGTGATGTCCACCGTGTCGCCGGGTTTGCCGTGGTAGGTGACGTGCGGCGTGTTCTTCTCGTGGTCGATGTCGATGACGCCCGGGTCACAGGCGCCGTCGGCGTCGGACGCCCCGAGCACGGGCGCGTCGCCGTCGCGCGGCGCGGCGTCCTCATCCGTGCCGGACGTGTCGTTCTCGCCGGACGCCGTGGCGTCCTGCGTCGTAGCGTCCTGCGCCTGTTCGGAGTCCCGGGCCGACGGGGTGCAGGCGCAGAGCGCCGCCGCGGCGGCGAGCGCCAGGGTGGTGAGCGTGGTCTTCTTCATCGGGCCTCGGAGAGTGGAGAGCGGGGGAGGGTTGCCGGAATCGTAGGTGGCGTCCTGTCGGGCGTCAATCGCCGCGCGGCACCGACCCCGCGCCACGTGCCGGATCCGCCCTTTCCACGGCACGCGCGGCCCGAATCCGGCACGCGACGCGGGGTTGCCTCGCCCACCCCGCCCACACCCGCACCCCACCCGCGATCCGGCCGTTTGTGGTGTGCCACGCCACAGCCGCGGTTATACTGACCGCGAAACGTCCACAACTGAATCCGCCGTTCGCAGCCACTGTGGGAGAGGCCGGCACCAGCACCGGCCGCCGTAGGAGCAACACCTCCCCGTCGACACTCTCAGGCACCAGCACCATTGTGGCGAGGCAGCTCTGGAAAGAGCCGGTCACCGTCGTCCGTGACCCGGCCGCCGAAGGAGAAAAAGCTCTCAGGCACCATCGACAGAGTGGGGAGGGAGTACACCCGTGTCCGCACCACAGCACACACAGGAAGAGACCCCCTGACACATGGCTACGCCCCACGACGCATTCCCGAACCGTCATATCGGCCCTGACGCGGCCGCGACCGCGGAGATCCTCAGCACGCTCGGCTACGGCAGCACCACGGAGCTCGCCGCCGCGGCCCTGCCCGCCAGCATCGCCCAGCAGGGCCCCATCGGCCTGGCCCCGGCGCTCGACGAGACCGAGGCGCTGGCCACGCTGCGTGGTTTCGCCGCGAAGAACACGGTGAAGAAGCAGCTCATCGGCGCCGGCTACCACGACACGGTCACCCCGGCGGTGATCCGTCGCAACGTGGTGGAGAACCCGGGCTGGTACACCGCCTACACGCCGTACCAGCCGGAGATCTCGCAGGGCCGCCTGGAGGCGTTGCTGAACTTCCAGACGATGGTCAGCGACCTCACGGGCCTGCCGGTCGCCGGTGCGTCCCTGCTGGACGAGGCGACCGCCGTCGCCGAGGCCGTGCAGATGATGGCGCGGGTGAACACGAAGGCGGCGAAGAAGGACGGTGTCGTCCTGCTGGACGCCGCCCTGCACCCGTCGAGCATCAACATCACGCGTGCGCGTGCCGCGGCGGTGGACATCGCGGTGGAGATCGTGGACGTCACCGCCGAGCAGATCGCCGCACGGCAGGACGCGCTGATCGGCGTGGTCGTGTCGAACCCGGGCACCACCGGCGGGTTGCGCGACGACCTCACCGAGGTCGTCGACGCCGCGCACGCGCAGGACGCCCTGGTCACCGTGGCCTGCGACCTGCTGGCGCAGGTGCTGGTCACCTCGCCGGGTGAGTCGGGTGCGGACATCGCGGTGGGTTCGGCGCAGCGTTTCGGTGTGCCGTTGTTCTTCGGCGGCCCGCACGCGGCGTTCCTGGCCTGCCGGGAGTCCATGCAGCGTAAGCTGCCGGGCCGCATCGTGGGTGTGTCGGTGGACGCCGAGGGCACCCCGGCCTACCGCCTGTCGCTGCAGACCCGTGAGCAGCACATCCGCCGCGACAAGGCGACGTCCAACATCTGCACCGCCCAGGCGCTGCTGGCCGTGGTGGCCAGCTTCTACGCCGTCTGGCACGGCCCGCAGGGCCTGCGAGAGATCGCCACGGCGGTGCACGGCCGGGCGACCGCGCTGGCCGTGGGCCTGTCTGAGGCGGGCTTCGCCCTCGCCCACGACCGTTTCTTCGACACGGTCACCGTGCAGGTGCCGGACGCCGCGGCGACCGTCGCCGCCGCCTGTGGGGCGGGCTTCAACCTGCGCCACGTCGACGAGAAGCACGTCGGCATCTCCGTCGGCGAGTCCACGACGGACGCCGACGTCGCCGAGCTGCTCGCCGTCGTCGCCGGCGCGCGTGGTTCGGTGGCCACGGCGTCCTTCACCGCGCAGGACGGCCCGCTGGCCGACCTGCTGCGCACCGACGACATCCTCACCCACCCGGTGTTCCACTCGGTGTCCTCGGAGACGCAGATGATGCGCTACATGCGTCGTCTGGCCGGGCGAGACCTTGCGCTGGACCGCACGATGATCCCGCTGGGCTCGTGCACCATGAAGCTCAACGCCGCGGTGTCGATGGAGCCGATCACCTGGCCGGAGTTCGCCGGCATCCACCCGATGGTGCCGGAGGACCAGGCCACCGGCTGGCTGGAGCTCATCGACGACCTGGAGGACCGGCTGGCGAAGATCACCGGCTACGCCGCGGTGTCGGTGCAGCCCAACGCCGGCTCGCAGGGTGAGCTCGCCGGCCTGCTGGCGATCCGTCGTTTCCACGTCGCCAACGGCGACGACCAGCGCACGCTGGTGCTCATCCCGGCGTCCGCCCACGGCACGAACGCCGCGTCCGCCGCCCTGGCCGGGCTGAAGGTCGTCGGCGTGAAGAACGCAGACGACGGCTCGATCGACCTCGACGACCTCGACGCGAAGATCGCCAAGTACGGCGAGCAGATCGCCGGCATCATGATCACCTACCCCTCCACCCACGGGGTGTTCGAGGAACACGTGCGCGACGTGTGCGCGAAGGTGCACGACGCCGGCGGCCAGGTCTACATCGACGGGGCGAACCTCAACGCCCTGGTCGGGCTGGCGCAGCCCGGTGAGTTCGGCGGCGACGTCAGCCACCTGAACCTGCACAAGACCTTCACCATCCCGCACGGCGGCGGCGGCCCGGGCGTGGGCCCGGTGTGCGTGGGCGAGCACCTCGTGCCGTTCCTGCCGTCCGACCCGTGGGCCGACGTGACCGTGGAGCCCGGCGTGCAGGAGGGGCGCCCGGTCTCCCAGGCGAACCAGGGTTCCGCCGGCGTGCTGCCGATCTCGTGGACCTACATCGCCATGATGGGCGACGAGGGCCTCACCGAGGCCTCGCGCATGGCGCTGGTCAACGCCAACTACATCTCCCGCCAGCTCGCCGACAGCTTCCCCACCCTCTACACCGGGGAGAACGGCCTGGTCGCCCACGAGTGCATCCTGGACCTGCGTGAGCTGACCAAGCAGTCCGGCGTGACCGCCGCGGACGTGACCAAGCGCCTGATGGACTTCGGCTTCCACGCCCCCACGCTGGCTTTCCCGGTGGCGGGCACGCTGATGGTGGAGCCCACCGAGTCCGAGGACAAGGACGAGCTGGACCGCTTCATCACCGCGCTGCGCACCATCCGCGCCGAGATCGACGAGGTCATCGCCGGGGACGTCGCGGTGGAGGACTCCGTCCTGCGCCACGCGCCGTTCACCGCCACCTCGGTGGTGCGCGACGACTTCGCCGACGCCGTCTCGCACGGCCACTTCTCCCGCGAGAAGGCCGCCTTCCCGGTGGCGTCGCTGCGTCGCGACAAGTACTTCCCGACCGTGCGCCGCATCGACGACGCCTACGGCGACCGCAACCTGATGTGCTCCTGCCCGCCGCTGGAGGACTTCGACATCGAAGCTGCTACCGAGAGCGAGAACTGATGACCAAGCACACCGCACTGCACCCGGTCCACGAGAAGCTCGGCGCGAAGTTCACCGACTTCGGCGGCTGGGACATGCCCCTGAAGTACGACAAGGAGCTCGAGGAGCACCGGGCGGTCCGTGAGGCCGTGGGCGTCTTCGACCTCTCGCACATGGGCGAGGTCCGGGTCACCGGGCCGGACGCCGCGGCCTTCCTCGACCACGCCCTGGTCTCGCGCCTGTCGGCGGTGAAGGTCGGTAAGGCGAAGTACTCGATGATCTGCACCGCGGACGGCGGCATCATCGACGACCTGATCACCTACGTGCTCGCCGACGAGGAGTACCTGGTGATCCCCAACGCCGGCAACGCCCCCGCCGTCGCCGAGGCGTTGCGCGAGCGTGCGGAAGGCTTCGACGTCACGCTCACCGACCAGACCGACGACATCTCCCTGATCGCCGTGCAGGGCCCGCAGGCCGCCGCGGTGATGCTGGAGATCGTCGAGGCGGTCACCGACGCCCCCGAGGCGTCCGGCGCGGGAGAGACCGTGCAGGACGCCGTGGGCGGGCTGGGCTACTACGCCGCCTTCCAGGGCACCGTCGCCGGCGTGCCGGCGATTATCGCCCGCACCGGCTACACCGGTGAGGACGGTTTCGAGATCTTCGTGGAGAACGGGACCGACGGCGCACAGGCGACCGCCGTGTGGGACGCGGCGCTCGCCGCCGGTGCCCCGCACGGGGTGCGCCCCTGCGGCCTGGCGGCGCGCGACACGCTGCGCCTGGAGGCCGGCATGCCGCTATACGGCAACGAGCTGAGCCTGCAGCTCACCCCGGTGGACGCCGGGCTGGGCATCCTCGCGGCGACGAAGTCCAAGGAGGAGTTCGTCGGACGCGACGCCATCGTGCGCGCCAAGGAGGAGGGCACGAAGCAGACGCTCATCGGCCTGGTCGGCGAGGGACGCCGCGCGGCGCGAGGCGGCTACGAGATTCAGGACGCCGAGGGCGTCCGGCTCGGCGAGGTCACGTCCGGCGCACTGTCGCCGACACTGGGCCACCCGGTGGCGATGGGCTACGTCGCCGCCGAGGCGGCCGCCGAGGGCGGCGTGGCGTCCGTGGGATCGACGGTGACCGTCGACATCCGCGGCAAGGCCCACCCCTACACCGTCGTTGCGCTGCCGTTCTACACGCGCCAGAAGTAACATCCACCCTGACTGCACCACCCTGACTGCACTTTTCGACTGCACCATTGTTCTGAGGAGAACCCCATGACTGCACTGCCCACCGACCGCCTGTACTCCGAGGAGCACGAGTGGGTGAACGCCACCTCCGTCGCCGCCGGTGACACCGTGCGCGTCGGCATCACCCACATCGCCGCCGAGGCGCTGGGCGAGATCGTCTTCGTCGAACTTCCCGAGGTCGGCACCGAGGTCGAGGCCGGCGAGCCCTACGGCGAGGTCGAGTCCACCAAGTCCGTGTCCGACATCTACGCCCCGGTCTCCGGCGAGATCACCGCGGTCAACGAGGGCCTCGAGGACAACGCCGGCGTGATCAACGACGACCCCTACGGCACCGGCTGGCTCTACGAGGTGGCGGTCTCTGAGGCCCCCGCCGACGGCGAGCTGATGGACCACGAGGCGTACGCCGCCGACAACCAGTAGGGGCCGGAGCGGGCCGGACTTCTCGTGATCGTTTCGCTCGCCGCCACTGCAGGGCGGTGTACCGGTGATCGGGGTCCGGGGGACGCCGCGTGCCGGTGGTTCCCGGCTACACCGTCACCTCGTTTATGCTTGGCATGATGTCTTTCGCCGTCCTCGTCCTTCTGCTCGGGCTCGCGCTGCTGGTTCTCGCCGCGGGCCTGTTCTGGCGTGCGTCGAAGGGCCCCTCCCAGACGCACGCACCGGCGCCTGTCCCCGAGCAGGTGCCGGACCCCGCACCCGCCCCGACCGCGGATCCGGTGCAGGACGAGTCGACCGAAGACCTGCAGGACGACCTGCCGGAAGAGGCGCAGGACGCCGCACCGGCGGCGCACCCGGAGCCGGAACGTGAGCCGGAGGCTATCCCCGAGCCGGCCACGGAGCCGGAGGCGGAGCCCATCCCGGAATCCACGCAGGACACCGCTGACACGACCGGCACAGGCGGTACCGCCACCTCCACCGACGCCGCGGCGTCGTCCAACGGCCTGTTCGCCGGGCGTCGTTCGCGACGACAGTGGGCGCAGTCCCACGGCTACGAGTACGCCAAGGAGGACCGGTACCTGCCGGGGGAGTGGCCGGACAGTCTGATGACGCTGATCAGCGCCGACGCCGTCACCGGGTCCGCGGCGACCGTGGCGCGCGACCTGGTCTCCGGGTTCACCGGCGGCCACCAGTTCCACCTCGCCGAGGTCAACGGGGTGACGGTGGTGGCGTTGCGTCGGGAGTTCTTCTCCCCGGTGCGCGTGCACCTGTCCGACACCGCCGGCATGCCCGCCGGGATGCGTCACTCCGAGCTCTGCGACCGTCCGCCGTACACCGGCTACTCCACGGACAACCGTGCACTGGACCGGATGCTGGACAGCCGGGTGGAGGGGGCGTTGCACGCCCTGGCAGGCTCGGTGTCGGACATCGCGTTCAGCTCCACCTGGGTGGCGTTGAAGATGGGCCGCAGGACCGACCCGCCGATCTGGGACCACGTGCTGGTGCAGGGGCGTGCGCTGGTGGACGCCTCGCGGGTCCTGCCGCCGCGCGTGACCTCGGTCGAGCTCGACCTGAGTGGTGCCGACCCCACGCGTCCGCGCGTGCGTGCCGCGGCTGCGGCGTCGGCGGCGACTGCGGCGGAGGCCACCGAGGCGCAGGACGCCGGGTCCGCCGCGTCCGGCGAGCGCCAGGCCCCGGCGCATCGCGGGCACCTGCGGGCGGTGCCGGACGCGGCGCGTCGGGCGTCCTCCGCCGAGGGCGCGGAAGGCACGGACACAGGCTCAGCCACAGACGCCGTCTCCGACGTCGACGTGGAGGCCGCCGGCACGGACGGGGACACCGGGCGTCCGCGGATGGAACGCTCGAGCACCCCGGTGGACTTCCCCACGCGCTCGCAGGGACAGACGATGGGGGACACCTCGTCGTTCCCGGAGTACCCGGAGGACGGGGACGCCCCGGACGGAGCCGCGCCGGACCCCGACCCGATCCCCGCGGTCGGGGAGGATCCTGACCACAGCCGTACGGCGTCCGGTGGCGGGCCGCGGGTGATCCGCACCGCCGAGCAGCGCTCCACCATCTTCGGCGAGGACCCGGCCGACAGTGACACCGGCGCAACCGGTGCCACCACCTCCGCCGAGGTGGACATCCTGGGTACTGCGGAGCAGTCCTCGCGGGGGCGCCACCGTGCGCCGTCGGCCCGCCACGCCCGCCACATCGGTGAGTCGGGTGAGTACCCGGAGGTCGACGCGGAGGTCGTCGACCCCGAGGACACCTGAACCCCGTAAGATCCACACCGGACATACCCTCCCGATAACCCACGCAGATAGTTAGGACGCCTCCATGAGCACGCCCACCGTCAACGCCGACAAGTTGCAGCGACTCGCCGAGCTGGTCACCGAACTCTCCGTCGTCCGCGGCCGGGTGACGCTGTCCTCCGGCAAGGAGGCCGACTACTACGTCGACCTGCGCCGCGCCACGCTGCACCGCGAGTCCTCGAAGCTCATCGGTGAACTGCTGCGCGAGCTCACCGCCGACTGGGACTACGTCGCCGTCGGTGGGCTGACCCTGGGGGCCGACCCGGTCGCCACCGCCGTGATGCACGCCGGTGACGGGGTGGACTCCTTCGTGGTGCGCAAGGAGACCAAGAAGCACGGCATGCAGCGTCGTATTGAGGGCCCGGACATCGAGGGCAAGCGCGTGCTGGTCGTGGAGGACACGACCACCACCGGCAACTCGCCGCTGACCGCCGTCGCCGCGGTGCGTGAGGCGGGCGCGACCGTGGCCGGTGTGGCCACCGTCGTCGACCGCGCCACCGGTGCGAAGGACGTCATCGAGGCCGAGGGCGTGGAGTACCGCAGCCTGCTCGGCCTGGAAGACCTGGGCCTGGCCTGATGTCGCGCGCCCGGAACTCGCCGTGGCGCGCGGGCTACCTCGCCGCCGGTGCGGCCTCCGTGGTCGCCGCCGCGGCGGGACGTCGCGGTGACCGGGCGACCAGGCTGGTCAAGCCCGCGCTGATGCCGTTGCTCGCCGGGCACGCCTGCACGCGCGCAGGACGTGGCGGTGGTGCCGGACGCCTGCCGGTGGTGCTCGCCGGGTTGGCCGGCGGGCTGCTGGGCGACGTGGTGCTCATGGGCGAGGCCGGGCGCAGTGATGACGCCGCCACCCGTGCGCGCAACCTGAACCTGGGTTCGGCGGCGTTCAGCGTGAACCAGGTGGCCTACATCGTCGAGCTGTGGCGACGCGGGCACCGTCCGCGCCGTTCGACGGTGGCGTTGCGGCTGCCGGTGCTGGCCTCCGGGATCGTCACCGCGGCGAGCGGTGCGCCGGCCGCACTTCCCGCGGCCGCGGGCTACGGCTCGGCGTTGGCGGCGACGTCCGTGCTCGCGTCCGACCCGCAGGTCGGGGACGCTGACGCGCGTGCGGACCTCTCCGGGGTGGGCCTCGGCGGCAACCTCTTCGTCCTGTCGGACGGGCTGATCCTGGCGCGTCTGGCGTTCCTGCGTGGTGACTCGCCGCTGGTGCGGCGCCTGGACGGTGTGGTCGACGGCCTGGTCATGGCGACCTACGTGGCCGCGCAGCTGCTGATCGTCGAGGGACTGACAGGACGAGAGAGGTGACCGGCCCCACGGAGTGGTTCGATCATCCGGTCGGCGTGGGCCCCTGGGAGCAGGAGTACCCGGGTGTGCCGGTGCCGGAGGACGCGCACTTCGACCCGGAGCTGCTGGCGAACGGGGACCGTCGCAACGTCGTCGACGGGTACCGGTACTGGCGTCTGGAGGCGATCGTCGCCGACATCGACTCGCGGCGTCACCGGCTGCACATCGCGATCGAGAACTTCGAGAACGACTCCAACATCGGCACCGTGGTGCGCACCGCCAACGCCTTCGCCGTGGACACAGTGCACATCGTGGGCCGGCGGCGGTGGAACCGGCGCGGGGCGATGGTCACCGACCGCTACCAGCACCTGATGCACCACCCGGACACCGACTCGGTCACCGCCTTCGCCCGCGAACACGACCTGACGGTGGTGGCGGTGGACAACACCCCGGGCTCGGTGCCCCTGGAGACCGCCCGGCTGCCCGAGCGGTGCCTGCTGCTGTTCGGCCAGGAGGGCCCGGGCGTGACGGCCCAGGCGCAGGACGCCGCGGCGTTGACGGTGTCGATCGCGCAGTTTGGTTCGACCCGCTCGATCAACGCCGGGGTGGCGGCCGGCATCGCCATGCACACCTGGGTCCGCCAGCACGCGGACCTGGGAAACGCATGGTGAAGTTCTGCTGACGGTCCGTGAGAACCATTGGCAGGGCAGGGGATAAAAGGTATGCTCATATCGTTTTGAACCAACTTATGAGAAAGTTCGCTGCTTAATGAGCAATTCCTCCGCCCCCGCCAATGCCGCAGACACCACTGACGCCACCGCCGCCGACCAGGCCTCGGCCGACACGTCCGCCGAGGGACGTCGCGGCGGACTGATCCTGCTGGCCACCGGTGCCGTGCTGACGGTTCTCGGCGTGATCGTCGCCCTCGTGGCCGGTTCCGACGCCACGGTGGCGATCCGTCGTTCGGAGATGGGGGTGTGGGCCATTCTGCTGCCGGGTGTCTTCGGAATCCTCGTCGGCATCTACGGCTACACCGTGCGGCAGGCCTACCAGGCCAAGGGGGCGGGCAAGGCCTTCATCGTCGTCTCCGTGCTGGTGGCGCTGCTCTTCCTGCGCATGGCCTACAGCGCATTCTGAGCCGTGCACGCCTGACCCTCCGACGTTAAGGACATCAGTGCCCCTCTCCACACTGACCTCCGCCCAGTCCTCCCTGCGCCCGACCGGAATCGGGTGGTGTGGCCGATGAGCGACCGGGAGTTCATCCTGCGCAAACTGGCGACCAACCTCGGCATCCTCGTGCTGATCATCGCGGTCGTCGCCGTCCCGTTGCTGTCGCTGCGCGCCGTGGCGGCCGAGACCGGAACCTTCTCCGGTGACCCGGAACGCGAGCTCACCGTGCTGAAGGACGGGGCGTCCGACGGTGCTGCCGGCGTCACCGGTGACGAGATGGACATCATCGCCGACATGGACGACGTTGACACCGTGACCGTCGGCGACGGCGCCGGCATCCACGCCGACACCGCCGGCGAAGTCGACGGCGACGGCTGGAACGGGCTGGTCTACGAGTACCGGCCTTCGGCCCGGCCGGACGGCGTCTCCGACGGCTTCTCGCTGGAAGGCGACCAGATCCTGGCGCCCGACTCCCTCGACGGGCACGACTTCACCGCGGACCTCGGCCGCGACATCGGCGTCTCCTCCACCGTCAAGACCGGTGAGTCGACCGGCACCTCCAAGAGCTCGTCGATGCTGGTCGCCGGCACGTACGCTGAGACGCAGGCCGGTCTGCCGCCCAATGCCTTCTTCGGTTCCCACGACCTCGTGGTCTCGTTGCTGGCGAAGCGTGAAGGGGTCAGCGAGCGGGAACTGACGAGTGACGTCGGGTTCGACACGGTCGCCGTCACCGTCGCGCAGGACGGCGACGCCGACGCCGTGGTGTCGGCGTTGGAGAGCCGGGGGTACTCGGCCGGTGCGGACAAGGACCGGCCCGGGGGCGTCCTCGGGGCACTGACGGGGGCGCCCGTGCTCGTCGCCGTCGTCCTGTTGTCGTTCATGCTCGTCGTCGGCATGCTCGCCACCGGCGCTGCGCGCCCTCCGTCCACGCGTGCCGGTGTGGTCGGCGCGGGTGCGCGCGGTGCGGTGGCCGGGGGACTGGCCGGCGCGGCGGTCGGGGTCGGGGTGGTCACCACCGTGGTGGGGGTCGACAACCTCGTCCCTGACATCCTGGTGGTCGCCGTGGGCACGTTCGCCGTCCTGGTCACACTGGTGTTGGCGGTGTCGTGGACGTCGGTGCTCGTGTCGGAACGACGGTACGGGGAGCTGGGGTCCAGGGGGCATTGAGCCTCAGGGTACGGTTATAACGAGGTTTTATTTCACAGAGTTAAGGATGCCCCGGTTCCCATGATCCGTCGTTTCACCACGCCCCTGTCCCTCGCCGTCCTCCCGTTGGCGGCCTCGTTCGCGCTTGTGTCGTGCGGTTCCGACGACGCCACGGCGTCCGACGAGACCACCGCCGCCGTCGAGGTCCCGGACGCCGGCCAGCCGGCCTCCGGCGCCCCGTCCGACCTGATCATCGATGACACCCTGACCCCGGAGGGCTACGAGTACACCCCGCCGGCAGCTGAGGGGGAGCCCTCGCTGGCGGAGATGCTCAGCGAACTCTCCGACAATCCGGAGCTCGCCGACGCCGAAGGTCTCGTCGGTGGCCAGGCGCTCGGTGAGGTCGCCATCGCCGACCCCTTCCAGTGCACCGGTCTGGCCATCGACGGACTGACCGTCATGGACTGGATGTTCCGTCCCGCCGGTTCCACCGCCACCGCCGGCTACACCCTGCTGGACAACGACGAGGACGGTGTCTACGTCATGGTCACCACCGACGAGGTGGACCCGCAGACCTTCCCGGCGGACGTCTCCGAGTGCGCGGAGTTCACCCGCGAGATGGCCGACGAGACCGACAACACCCTGCAGCACTACTCCGCTGAGCCGGTGGACGTCACCGTCGAGGGTGCGGACGTCCTGGGTGCGGCCCGGGTGACGATGACCGGGGTCGACCTCAACGGCGAGCCCATCGAGGGTGAGGGTGTCGGCGAGTCCCTGACCACCGTGACCGCCACGGTCAACGGTGTCACCTACACCATCGCCGCGTCCGACGCGACGGGCACGGAGCTGGTCAGCAGCCTGGCGTCCGCACAGGCGCAGCGCATCGCCGCGGCCAACGTGTGACCCGGCATTTCCGTTGACGGGATGCTGTTTACGCAGTTCATGGAGGGTGTAGCGGGGAATATTCGTTCCCGTGGCCGCGCGGTACGGTCACTGGCGACGTTGCCACCTCCTCCAAGTTAAGGATGCTCATGGTTCCCATGACCCGTCGCTACCGCACGCCCCTGGCCCTCGCCGCCCTCCCGCTGGCGGCCTCGTTCACGCTCGTGTCCTGCAGTTCCGGGGGCGCCGAGATCGCCGCGGACGAGGCGACGCCGCAGGACACGATGGAGAACCGGCCGGCCTCCGACACACCGTCGGACGTCCTGCTGGACGGGTCGAGCGCCCCGGAGGGGTACTCCTACGAGGCGCCCGATCCGGCGGACATGGCTGAGCTCGCGAAGTTCTTCGACGGCGAGGAGGACGCCCCGACCCAGGCGACGACGCCGCCGCAGTGCGCCGGCCTGGCGGTCGACAGCGGGTTGCTGATGGAGTGGATGCTGGAGCCGACCGACCGGACCGCCGTCGCGTCCTTCACGCTCGACGGCGACGACGAGTCCGGCGTGTTCGTGTGTGTGACCAGGGGGACGCCGCAGGACGGCCTGCCGGACGCCGCGGAATGCGGCGAGTACTTCCGGGACATGGACACCGAGATGGGGACGATGGAGAAGTACTTCGTCGCCGAGCCCGTCGACGTGGAGCTCGACGACGTGGACGAGCGGACGGCCGCGGACGTGACCGTCACCGACCTGCTCCTGGGCGGCGAGGAGCTCGACTCCGAGGCGGTGGGGGAGACCGTTCTGTTCGTCGCCGCCACCGCCAACGGCTGGACGGTGAACGTGATCGTCGCAGGTGAGGCGGATGAGGAGCTGGCCCTGGCGCTGGCCCAGGAGCAGGTCGACCGGATGCGCGTCGTGTAGGACCGGTTGCGTACCGCCCGGTACACTATGTACTGTACCGGTTGGAACACAAAGGCGTTCGCCTGAACTGTTCCACGCTGCGGCATCCGCCTTGGCGTGCGTCAGCACAGAACGGGAGAACCGTGCCGGAGGCAACCACGCCACAGGTAACGAGGCCACTGATCCGCGCCACGGTGCGGTCCTACCTCGACGGCATCAACAACGGCGGTGGGCGGGACGTCCTCGCGCTCTTCGCCGAGACGGCGACGGTCGAGGACCCGGTGGGTTCCGACGTCGTCGCGGCGTCCCGCTGGTACGCCGAACCGCTCGACCCGGCGGTCCGCGTCCGGCAGGTCGCCCCGGTCTCTGTGTCGTCGGACGCGCGTGCGGCTGCCGTGGCCTTCGAACTCCGGATGCCGTGGGATTCACGGCAGGTGAGCGTCGACGTGGTCGACGCAATGGAGTTCGACGAGCACGGAAAGATCACCTCACTGCGGGCCTACTGGTCACCGCAGGACATCCCGTCCGAGAACAGCCAGGAGAACACCATGCCCACCACAGTCCATGCATCCGATCTTCCAGACTCTCCACACTCTCCCCCGACCGCACTCGGCACATGGTCGTGGGGCGCCGGCAGCGTCGGCGGTGACGAGGTCTTCGGCAACCACCTGGACGAGGGCCAGCTGGAGGAGGTCGTCGCCACCGCCTTCGACAAGGGGTTCACCCTCTTCGACACGGCCGCCGTCTACGGCGAGGGAAGCTCCGAGCGCATCCTCGGCACACTGCTGGCACCGTACGACCGTGCCAGCTACCGGTTGTCGACGAAGTTCACCCCGCAGCTCGCCGGCCCGGAGAGCAACGCCGTGGAGGCGATGCTCGAGGGCAGCCTGGAGCGGCTGCGCACCGACCACGTCGACATCTACTGGATCCACAACCCCGCCGACGTGGAAAAATGGACCCCGCAACTCGCGCCGCTGGTGAAGGACGGTCGGGTGGGCAGCGTCGGGGTGTCCAACCACAACCTGGAGGAGATCACCCGTGCCCGGGAGATCCTCGCCGCCGAGGGGGTGGAACTCGCCGCGGTGCAGAACCACTACAGCCTGATCTACCGCGCCTCGGAGGACGCCGGCATCCTGGACTACTGCCGCCGCAACGGCATCACCTTCTACTCCTACATGGTCCTCGAACAGGGGGCGCTGACCGGGAGGTACGGCGCGCACAACCCGTTGCCGGAGGGCAGCTACCGGGCGGCGACGTACAACGACATCCTCCCGAAGCTCGGCGAGCTCACCGACGCTCTCGTGGCTGTCGGCAAGGAGCACGGGTCCCGCGGTTACTCGGCGGCCGAGGTGGCCACGGCGTGGGCCTTCGGCAAGGGGACGGTCCCGATCATCGGCGCGACCAGGGCGAGGTACCTCGACTCGCAGGAACGCGCGGCGGAACTCTCACTCACCGTCGATGACGTCGAACGGCTCGAACGACTCGGCAAGGCGGCCAGTGTGGACACCCGTGGCTCCTGGGAGAACCCGATGGCGTAGGTGCGACCACCGCACCCCACGACGATAACCGTCCGGCGCAAAGGCCGTCCGGACTGAATAAAAGGAGGTTGACATGGTTGACATCAACGGAGCAGTTGTCCTGGTGACCGGGGCGAACGGAGGGCTGGGGTCGGAATTCGTGACGCAGGCCCTCGCACGCGGGGCGTCGAAAGTGTACGCAACCGCCCGACATCCCCGGGAGTGGGACGATGAGCGCATCGTCCCGCTGACGTTGGACGTCAATGACATCGACTCGATCACGTGGGTGGCTGAACGCGCCTCCGATGTGACGGTGCTCGTCAACAACGCCGGTGTCTCTCCCCGGACGCCCCAGCTCATGGAAACCGGGATAGCGGAGTTGAACCGGGTGATGGCGACGAACTTCTTCGGTCCCGTCCTGGTGACGCAGATGTTTTCACCGGTTCTCGCCAAAGCGGAGTCTCCTGCCGTCGTCAATGTTCTTTCGGCGGCGAGTTGGAACTCAGTGGGCGGGATCTACAGTGCGTCCAAGGCGGCGTTCTGGTCAGCGAGCAACTCCTCCCGGGTGGAGCTCGGAAAGCTCGGAATCCACGTCCTGGGGGTTCATGCGGGATTCATCGACACTCCGCTGTCTGCGAACATTCCCCTGCCGAAAATCTCCGCCTCCAGTGTCATCGACGACACCTGGGATGCCCTGGAGCGTGGGGACTACGAAGTCCTCGTCGATGAGACGTCACTCAAGGCCCGCAGGGAATTGTCCGGGGACATCTTCGAGCAGTACCCGGAACTGGCCGACCTGCACAGCGAACCGGAGCTGTGATCCTCTCCTCCGACAGGAGGAGAGGAACGCAGCCTGAACCGTGTCGCCTACACGAACACCGACTCCGGTTCGGGACGCTGTTCATCACGGGCGGCACGCGCCCGGTCGGCGATGGAGGTGTGGTTGAACAGCAGGTTGAGTCCGAAGGCCGCCAACGCGGCCAGGACCACACCGTCGGAAAGAAGGGTCTGCGCCCACTCCGGGAAGTTCGACCAGATGTCGGAGGAGAACTTCGACAACAGCCCCAAAGCCACCGCCAGGGCGATGATCGTGGAGTTCACGGTGTCGGTGAGATCGACCTTGCACAGGGTGTTCACACCCACCGCGGCGATCGAGGTGAACAGGATCAGGGAGATCCCGCCGACCACCGGGTCCGGCAGTGCGGCGATGACCGCACCGGTCACCGGTGTCAGCCCCAGCACCAGCAGGATCACCCCGGCCGTCGCCGTAACGTAGCGCGAGTGCACCCGCGTGGTGCGCACCGCGCCGACGTTCTGGGTGAAGACGGTGTCGAAGAACCCGTTGAACACACCGCCGAGGACGCCGGACGCCGCGTCGCCCACGAGCGTGCGCGCCACGTCCGAGCGCGACGTCTTCTTCCCCGTGATCTCGGACAGCGCACTCACGCTGGCGATCGTCTCGGCGAAAAGGAACATCATGACCACCGACATCGACAGCACACCGACCAGGGGGAACTCCGGGGCACCGAAGTGGAACGGCTTGACCATGGCGAACAGCGGTTCGTCGCCGACACCGGAGAAGTCCAGCAGTCCGGCGGGCCAGCAGACCAGCACGCCGACGATCGTCGCGATGATCAGCGACGCCTTGGCCACCACACCGCGGGCCAGACAGGACAACCCCACCGCGATGAGCACCACGAGGGCGGCGATGCCGATGGACGCCGGGCTGGCGTAGTCCGGATTGTCCTGGCCGTCGACCATCGGTCGGCCGACCACGAGGCCGGCGGAGACTCCGATGAGCGAGACGCCGAGGAACAGCAGGACGGTGCCGGTGACCAGCGGAGGGAAGTACTTCAGCAGCTTGCTGAACGGCCAGGCGAGCACCAGGCCCACCACACCGCCGGCGAGCATGCAGCCCCAGATCGCGGGCAGCCCGTAGGTCTGCCCGATGGAGATCATCGACGCCACCTGGACGAAGGCGGCGCCGCCGATGATCGGCATCCGCCCGCCGGCCACACGTCCCACGCCGAGGGACTGGATCAGCGTGATCACACCGGCGACCAGTAGGTCGGCGTTGACCAGCATCGCCACGGTCTCCCGGTCGAGGCCCAACGCCGCGCCGAGCGCGAGCGGGACGGACACGCACCCGACGTACATGATCAGGACATGCTGGATGCCGAAGGTGAGGTTGTGGCGCCAACCGAAGTTGGTGTCCACGGCGGACCCGTCGGTGGAGAAGCCGACGTCCTGCCCCTGCTGCGTGGTGGTGGCGGGGTCGTGGGCGCGCGGCGGCGTCCGGTCGGCCCGGTCGGCGCGGTTGAAGGTGGCGGTCATGGGTGAGGATGCTCCTGAGCGAGGTGGTGCTTGAGCGGTGGTGGGGGAGGGGACGGACCGGGGGACGACCCCCGGTGCCGGACTACTTCGCGGACTCGGCCTTGCTGAAGTTCGCGCGGATGCGCATGTCCAGGTACTCCCCGGCGGTCATCTGCTCGTACTTGCGGTCGGGCCCCTCGATCACCGCGTCGCGGTCGGCCTGGGCGAAGTAGGGCATGGAGTAGCGCTCGGGGATGTCCACGCCCACGTCGGCGGCCTTGACCCGGTGGAAGTTGGACTTCAGCCGGTCGTCGCTCCAGCGCATCAGCATGTCACCGATGTTGCAGGTCAGGATGTCGGTGAAGGCGGGCACGGGCGTCCAGCTCTGCACGTCCTGCCCGGCGTCCGCACCCGGCATGACCTGCAGGCCAGACTCGCCGTCGGTCTGGAACAGTAGGGTGAGGCAGTTGAAGTCGGTGTGTGCGCCGGCACGCCACACCGGGGCGCCGTTCTCGTCGGCGACGTTGTCCTCCGCGGCCACGGCCATGTAGTGGATCATGCGCAGCGTGCACTGGTGCAGCTCGGAGTCGGGGTTGTGGACCTTGGTGAAGTAGTCGCGTTCGAAGCCGAGCTTCACGGCGAAGAACTCGAGGATGCGCATCGCCACGTCGTGGCAGCGGCTCTCGAAGTCCAGGGTGTCGGCGCGGAAGTCCGGCAGGGTCTCCTCGTCGAGCCACAGGCCGTCCATCAGCGGGCGGGTGACCTGGTAGCTCTCCTTCTCGTCCGGCGTGCCGGTGGACGGGCGGATCTGGGACTTGTGCTCGAAGCCGACGTTCTTGCCCTTCGGCTTGGCCACGGTCTCCAGGGTCTCCTTCGGCAGTGCGAACAGGCGGCGCGACTCGGCGAAGGCGGCCTGGATCTCGTCCTTGGCGATGCCGAAGTTCTTCAGCTGGAAGAAGCCGATGGTGGTGGCGGCGTCCCAGAGTTCCTCCGCCTTGGCGTCCCACTGCTCGTCGCTGAGGTCCCAGTTGTTGACGTCGATGACGGGGACGGCACGGTCGGTGGTCTCGGTGCCGACGCCGCCCATCCTCGCCTCGAGGTCGAGCTCGGCGTTGCTGTAGTTGTCGGTCGTGCTGGGCGTGGTGGTCTGAACCATGATGGTCCTTTCACGTCACGCGGTTTCCCCTACGGTCGTACGCTCCGTCATCCCGACGCCGTGCGATGAAGACCCGGCTGAGCCGCTGTTGGTCTTGGTACGGGACTCAATCTATGAGTCCGGCATTTCGAGGTTGTGCCGCTTCTGTGACGACTGTGTTGCCGACGTGGCGGCCCGGTAAACAGCTAGAATCGACCGCACTCGGCAGCCGTCGAGCATGCCGGCCACACCCCTTGGAGGACCACGTGAAGCTGCCGAAGCCTTTTGCCCGCCGCGGGAAGAACAAGAAGGACGCACCGGACGTCCCCGGCCCCGTCGCCGAAGAGGAGCTGTCGGAGGAGTCACGCGAGGCGTTGAAGGGCATCGCCGACCTGGACGAGCCGGACGGCAGGATGGCGAGCCAGTTCTTCCGCGCCGTGGACAAGGCCTCCGAGGTGCAGTCCCCGGTGATCGAGAAGTACGTCGACCACATCCAGCGCAGGCACCGCCGTAAGTCGGTCGCCCGTCAGCAGCGCGTGATCGACCGGCACTTCCGCACCCTGGCCACCGGCACGGGTGCGGGTACCGGTGCACTGGCGTTCTTCCCCGGGATCGGCACGGTGCTCAGCATGGGTGCCGCCGGCGGGGAGGCTCTCGGTGTGGTGGAGGTCTTCGCGCTGTACACGCTGGCCAGCGCGCGGCTGCGCGGTGTGGACATCAGCCACCGGGAGGCAAGGCGCCGGCTGATCCTGTTCAGCATCGCCGGTGCCGCCGGTAACGACGCGGTGTCCGCGGCGTCCGGCAAGAAGGGTGTGACGGGGCTCCGGAAGCTGGGCAGCGCCAGCGAGGCGCAGAAGCGCAACATCAACTCACGTCTGGGACGCATCGCGTTCCGGCAGCTGCGCCGACGGATGACGGGTGCCGCGTTCGCGAAGATGCTTCCCCTGGGCATCGGCGCGGTGCTGGGTGCGCGGTCCAACCGCAAGCTCGCGCACATGATGATCCGTCACACCCACGCCGTGCTCAGCGAGGAGGGCAAGGCCCGCTGAGGCGGTCTCTCATCAGGTCGGGGTACGGACGGCGACAGGTTGGTGGTCCCGCATCTGATCGACGATCTCTCCACCACGGGTGAGGGCAGGATGCTTCGTCTCATCGGGGGTGAATAGGAAAGCCGGGAGCACCGCGATTCCGCCTCCTGCCCGACATTGTGGCGCGCAGCGGGTTAGGGTTCTGGCATGACGGGCCGCGGACGGACCGCGCCCATGCGCCCCAGTACTCCCCGGAAAAAGGACACCCCTCAATGCGCCGATCCACCCGAGCCCTCGCCGCCTGCCTGCTGCTGTCCGCCAGCGTCGGCTCCGGCACCGCCGCCGCCAGCGCGCCGTCCGACACCGCACAGGACGCACCGTCCGAAGCAGCGTCCGACGTCAAGAACGTGGTCACCTACGGTGACTCGTACGCCGCCAACCCGCACCAGATCGTGGGCATGGCGAACCAGTACGAGGAGCTCAAACCGTTGCTCGCCGACTACCCGCGCACCGGGCAGCTCGAGTCCGGCAAGGAGTGCCTCCAGGCGCCGGACAACTGGCCGCGCCTGCTGGAGAACGGCGGCGAACTCGACGTGAGCGACTGGTCCTGCACCGCCCAGACGTCACGCACGATGCTCGACCGCATCGACGCCAGCATCGACGCCGGCGACCTCACCGCCGACACCGACTCCGTCGTCTTCCCCGTCGGCCTCAACAACTTCGGCCCGTGGGGTCAGAAGGACGGTCTGGACGTCACCGACTTCGACGCCGTGCAGGACGCCTACGCGTCCGACATGCGCGATGCCGCGCGCCGGGTGCGCGCCGTCGCGCCGGACGCCGAGCTCGTCATCGGCGGTATGCCGCAGCTCACCGCCGGTGACACCTTCTGCTTCGTCAACGTGGTGCCGGACCGTCCGTTCGGTCTGCCCGTGGAGTACCTGACGCGCGTGCAGGACGCCGCGCAGTCGATGCAGCGCGACAGTGCCGCCGAGATCGGCGCCGAGTTCGTGGACCTGCGGGCGAACAGCCAGGGCCACGACTCCTGCGCCCCCGACCAGCAGCGCTACATCGCCGGGCTCATCGACACCACCACCCCGGACTACAAGATGATCGTGCACCCCTCGCAGCTCGGCCAGGAGTTCATCGCAGGGCAGGTATCTGCTGCGCTGTAGGGTAGTCGGTGTAGCCGACGGCGGGGTCCGCCCCTTCGTCGGCGTAGAACGTCGAGGGGTCCGGGGTGTTCCACTCCAGGCCCTCGGCGATGCGTTCGGCCAGGTCAGGGGTGGCGATGTAGTCACGGCCGAAGGCGACGGCGTCGGCGCTCCCGCTGGCCACGATCCGCTCGGCGTCGGCGACGCTCATCTCCTCGTTGGCGATCACCGGCCCGCCGAAGTTGTTTTTGATCAAGGTGAGCCGGCTGTCCTCGGCCTCGATCTCGCGGATGAACAGGAACGCCACGTCGCGGCGTCCGAGCTCGGTGGCGACGTGACCGAAGACCGTCGCCGGGTCGCTGTCACCCATGTCGTGCTCCTCGCCGCGCGGGCGCAGGTGCACGCCCACCCGGTCGGCGCCCCACACGTCGATCGCGGCGTCCACGATCTCGAGCAGGAAGCGGGCACGGTTCTCCACCGATCCGCCGTAGCGGTCCTCGCGGTGGTTGGTGCTGTCCTGCAGGAACTGGTCGATGAGGTAGCCGTTGGCGGCGTGGATCTCCACACCGTCGAACCCGGCCTCCTTCGCGTTCTGCGCCCCGCGGCGGAAGTCCTCGACGATGCCGGGGATCTCCTCGGTCTCCAACGCCCGCGGGGTGGTGTACGGACGTTTCGGACGCAGCCCGCGCACGCGTCCTGCCGCCTGCACCGCGCTCGGGGCGACGGGGGTGTCGCCGCCGAGAAGCTCCGGGTCGGAGATCCGTCCGACGTGCCAGAGCTGCAGGAAGATCCGTCCGCCGGCGTCGTGGACGGCGTCGGTCGTCTGCGTCCAGCCCTGCACCTGCTCCTCGTTCCAGATGCCCGGGGTGCCGAGGTAACCCACGCCCTGGGGTGAGACGGAGGTGGCCTCGCTGATGATCAGCCCGGCCCCGGAGCGCTGGCGGTAGTACTCTGCCATCAGCGCGGTCGGCACGCGTGACTCTCCGGAACGACGCCGGGTCAGCGGCGACATGATCACCCTGTTGGGCAGCTCCAGGGCGCCGAGGTGCAGTGGTTCAGACAGGTTGGACACGGTGTTCTTCTTCCCTTGCATTCTTGCTTCGTCGCTTCGTTGCGTTTTCCGTCAACCATGGTCCCCGTCCCGAGGGGTGTTAGCCAGAGCCTCCCTGATGGTGCGACTGGCGGAGGTACCACTGACAGGGTCATGCTCGTGCGCCGGCGAGGGTGCCTGGGGAGGGGAGACGGCACCTAGACTCGGGCGCATGAACCACGCAGACGCCGCACCCGGGCCGGGCAGTTCCGGCAGCCATTCCGGTAGTCTCGGCGAGTTCCTGAAGTCCTGCCGGGACGCCATCACCCCGGCGACGGCGGGCATCGAGGATCGCAGCCGGCGGCGCAGGGTCCCCGGTCTGCGGCGCGAGGAGGTCGCCCAGCTGGCCGGGGTGTCCGTGGCGTACTACGTCCGGCTCGAGCAGGGGCAGGCGCACAACGCCTCCGACGAGGTGCTTCTCGCCCTGGCCCGGGCGATGCAGCTGTCGGCCACCGAGACCGAGCACCTGCTGGACCTGGCGCGTCCCTCCCCGGTGAAGCCGGTCACCCGCTCGCGTGCGGAGCAGCCGCACCCGCGGGCGCTGGCGATGCTCGACGCGCTCGGCGACCAGCCGGCGGTGCTGCTCGGAAGGCGTAACGACGCCCTGGGGTGGACGCCCACCGGCCACGCACTTCTGGCACCGCACCTGCCGTTCGACACGTCGGACGCCAGGACGCGTCCGTCCCTGCCGCGGTTGCTCTTCCTCGACGAGACGGTGCGGGGCATGTACCGCGACTGGGAGGCGGAGGCGCGCACCTACGTGTCCTACCTGCGCTTCGTCAGCGGTAAATACCCGGACGACGCCCGCCTGGCGGAGCTCGTCGGCGAGCTCTGCATGAAGGACGCCGACTTCGCCGCCCTGTGGGCCACCGGCAGGGTCGGGACCTGCACGGCCGGGCGTAAACGTTTCCTGCACCCGCGGGTCGGGGAGATCACGGTGGACTTCCAGATCTGGTTGCAGGCCGACAGCCCCGACCACCGCCTGGAGGTGTACGCCCCGGCGGATGAGGCCTCGGCGGACGCGATGACCATTCTCCAGGGCATCGCACAGGAGAGTCGGTCGGGGAACGCTCCGGAGGTCCGGTGCTCGGCGCCTGATCACGAAACCCCACGCGGATGTTGGTCTGTGGGAGTAGGACCGACATCTGCGCGGGGTTTCAGGACGGGGTGCTGAGGATCACCAGAACTTGTTGACCCAGGCGGAGTAGCTGGCACCGCCGGGCAGGAAGACCTGGCCGAGGGAGTAGATGTCGGTCGTGCCGATCCCGCGGACGAACGTTCCCGGTCGGGTGTCGCAGTTGCCCTGCGTGTATCCGCCGAAGACCGGCCCCATGTCCACGTCACGGTTGATGGTGCACGACACGGCGCCACCTCGTTCGATGGTGCTGATCGGGACGGCGCTCGCGGCCGGGGCGGCGAGCCCGGCGACCAGGCCGGCACCTGCTGCGGCGACAGCGGCGCGGGTGGCCCAGCGGCGGGCGTTGGACGATTTGGTACGGGTCATGAGACATCCTCCTGTGTCGGAATAAGCGTTGATAGAGGTGCGGATGCCGGGGAACGTCATACCGCCGACATCATCGCAAAA